>JAFGNV010000182.1 GCA_016926805.1 Anaerolineae bacterium | reverse complement strand
GCCGCAATACATTATACCGATGTTACTGACCATTGCCTTTTGGCAGTGGATGGGTAATCACGCCGTCTTTTTCCTGGCCGGGATGGGGGGGATAGATCAGGGCATTATTGAGGCTGCCATTATTGATGGAACCACCACCTGGCAACGAACCCGTTATATTGTTTTACCCCTCCTTAAACCCGTGTTGGCCTTTGTGACCATTATCATTGCCTTAGGCTCGCTGACAACTTATGATATTCCGGCGGTTGTTTTTACCGGAACAGGTGGAGCTGGCATGGGCGGGCCTGGCGCCCAGGGGTGGTTCTTTTTGCCCTATATTGCCGATGCGGCCTTTAATAAATTCCGCATGGGCTATGCCACGTCTATCGGCTGGCTGGTTTTTCTTATTGCGGTTACCATTACCGTTTTTCAGTTGAGGCTATACAAGTTTGGGGAGGCAGATTAAAATGGCAGTCAACACAACCCTTGCGTCTCAAAATACTGGCAGAATATTCCTTAGTCGGCGGGTTCCCCGGCAAAGATTCTTGCTAACCACGTTTGCCGTTATTGCGTCAATAATTTTCTTGTGGCCCTTTTTTGTGCTGGTGGCCAATAGCTTCAATTCTATTGACGTGTATATGAATCCTCTTGTTCCCTGGCCTAAAGAGTTCACCTTAAGGGCTTATCAACTGGCTTTTGGTGAGAAATATAGTTTTCAAAATTATGTCTTGAATACGGTATTGGTTGTAACTGCAACTGCTGCCCTGGGCACATTTGTGGCTTCGCTGGCCGGTTATGCCCTGGCCAAGCTTCAGTTTCCAGGCCGAAATATATTGTTTGCCATTATTATGGCCGTGATGCTTTTACCCACCGAAACCATGCTTGTGCCCCAGTTTGTGGTTGTCCGTGATTTGGGCATGGTCAATACATTTTGGGGTATTATTCTGCCTGGAGTGGCCGGGAGTGCGTTTGGCATTTTCCTCATGCGCCAATTTATGCTGCAAATCCCTACCGAAATGCTGGAAGCGGGCCGTATTGACGGCTGTACCGAATTTGGACTTTTTACCCGTATTGTCGTGCCTATTATGAAAGGCCCTATCTTGGTCTTGGCCACCCTCTCCGTGCGGACTGTTTGGAACGCCTTGCTCTGGCCACAAATTGTCCTCAGCGAGGAGACCAAACAATTGCTTATGCCCGCTATCGTGCGGGTGAGAAGTTTAACTGTGGCCGATCCCTACGCTCTGCTTATTGCCACCGCTGTAGCTATTTTGGGGGGTCTGGTACCCCTGGTCTTCTACATGTATTCTCAGCGGTTCTTTGTTTCAGCTTTGGCCGGCGCTATTAAGGGCTAGGTAGAAAATATGAAACTACTCACTGGCAAACTCGATGGCCCTGTCGTCACCGACCAATGACGAATGACGAACGACGAAATTTGGTCGTTGGTCAGGGATGTCAAAATGTGACATAGTCTGAGGAGTAACAATTTGAGAAGACTTGTTGCTAAATAGGTTGGGGCATAAACGTATCGGCTCTCAGGAAGAAGGCCGATACTTGTTTTAGGCCAGAACGGGACAGACAATGGGGGGTGTACACCAGGATGGGTAATTGTTGCCAAGAGGTAGATTGAGGGTCATGTTGAAGATTATCTCCTGAAAAAGTTAGCCCCCCCTCCTCAATTTCACCAGATCGAAACAGTGAGCAAGAGAAAGGAGGAGTCTAGCGGACAAAATTAAAGAAGATAAGCGGGTTTCAAATAATGATGAATAACCTAATTTATCTTAAACAATGAAGGAGATAAAGAAAATGCAAAAGCAAAAACTGAGTCGCCGAGATTTTCTTAGAGGTGCCGGTCTGGCCGGGGTAGGTGTTGCTCTGGCCGGTTGTGGCGCGGCTACGCCAGAGACCATTATTCAGACTGTAGAAGTTGAAAAGGAGGTTCAGGTTGAAGTTGAAAAGGAAGTAGTGGTTACGGCCACCCCCCCGCCAGCCGAAGCAGCATCTTTATTGATGTGGTTCCAGGCCGAAAATCACAAACCTGAGTACGACCGGCGCAAGGCAGAACTTGAGGATACCTTTGGCATTACTTTGACATACGAGCTTTTGGCGCGGGAAACCATGACCAAAAAATTCCCCACTACCCTGATGGCCGGCAGTGGTTATCCCGACATCATCGAGCAGAATGCGGAAGACATCGTCAAATTTATGAAAGGAAGCGATGCCGATATTCCGATGGTGGCCTTAAACGAAGTTTTAGATAGTGGTCCATACGCGGGGAAGGTCTTGCAGAGTCGCTTTGACCGCTACACCAAAGACGGCAAAATTTACGGCGCGCCGCATGATGTTCACCCCGTTTTGTTGCTCTACCACGATGCGGGCTGGAAAGAATACGGTGTTGATCTGGAAACCGTAAAAACGTGGGATGACTATGTTGCGGCCCTGGAAGCGGTAGGCGCTGAAGCGACGATGTCTGATGGCCGGCCCCGCTATGGCGTGATGGAAGCAACCTACTCGGCCGGTGTAGCTACGCTCATGCTGCAAAATGGGGTGTGGTGGACTGATGAAAATGAGGAACCGATGATTACCGCTCCCGGTTGGAAAACCGCCTTCGAAACCTGGTTCCGCATGAATCCTTATCGGGTGGATATTGATTGGGGCAACCAGGTGGCCATGTTCAAAGAGGGCCAATTCCTCTCTGAATTTGTGCCCGACTGGCTGTACGGCATTCATAAACAAGGCACAGCCGAAGACGCCGACTTTGTAGCCAACTCGCCCATGCGGCTGAAGTTTGTGCCCGATGGCCCCGCCGCCGGTAGCTGGGGAGGAACATCTGGTTCGGTTGTTAAACAGTCTGCCAACATCGAAAAGGCCGTAGAAGTGTTGCTCTACCTCTACTTTGAAGATGGGGAAGGACAACTGGCGCAGCGCTTTGTGGATACAGGTATCTTACCGCCGGTGCCCAGCAACTGGGATAATGAGGTCTACCAAGAAGCAATCCCTTATCTTGGCGGGCAAGTAGGGGGCGAATTATTCAAGGAAGCAGCCAACGCTTTGCCTTCTTATCATGAAAACTGGAAAACCCCGATTGTGTCCAACGCCTGGAGCGAGCAACTCACCCTGGTGGTGGGGGGCGAACTCACTCTGGATGAGGCAATTACCATTGCTGATGAGAACGCCCGCGCCGAAATTGAGAAGAATATTTAGGATTGACTGATTGTTCAGGCTTAAGTGTAGGAGAGCATTGCTGGCTCTCCTACACTTATTGTTTTGTCTACTTGGAGGCGGTTATGGCTACATTGACCAAGAGCCAGATGCAATCCAAACAACGTTCTCAAATGGTGCGCTTCTTTGCCGATCAACGCAACTGGACGCCTTATATTTTTGTGGCTCCTTTTTTTCTCACCTTTGCTATTTTCCAATTCTATCCTTTGCTTCGGTCCGTGCTGATGGGCTTTCAAGAGATGGTTGGCTTTGCTGGCAATTGGAGTTGGGTGGGTTTAGCCAATTATAAAGAAGCCTTAACCGATGATTATCGTTTAGCTATTGCTATTAGAAACTTTGTAATTTACACGGTTTTTAGTTTGGTCACTCAGGTTCCCGTAGCCATTACCCTGGCTTTGATTCTTGCTTCACCGGTGTTGAAATGGCGAGGCACTTTTCGTACCATTTACTTTATTCCCTCGGTGTTACCCGGCGTGGCCATGGGCGTGGTTGGGATTTGGCTCTTCAACGAGTCCCGAGGGTTGGCCAATGCGCTTTTGGAAGCCGTGGGCATGGAACGGGTTTTGTGGTCCTCTCTCTCCCAATACATCATGCCCAGGCTGCTGACCATTGCCTTTTGGCAGTTTATGGGCTATCATGCCATCTTTTTTTTAGCAGGAATAGGTGGTATTGATCGGCAGATTATTGAGGCGGCTATTATGGATGGAACGACCGTCTGGCAACGGACTCGTTATATTGTTTTGCCGTTACTCAGGCCGCTGTTGGCCTTTGTAACCATTACCATTGCCTTGGGTTCACTCATGATTTATGATGTGCCGGCCATGATGTTAGACGTCGGTGCCATGGGTGGTCCGGGTGGTCAAGGCTGGTTTTTCCTGCCCTATATTACCGACACGGCCTTTAATAAGTTCCGCATGGGGTATGCCACCTCAATAGGTTGGCTGGTTTTTATTATAGCCGTTGTGGTAACCTTCTTCCAGTTAAAACTATATAATATTGGAGAGGTAGACTGAAATGGCGACAACAATGCCGGATACTGAATTCAATCGTACCAGATCGTATCAAGGGGCAGGTAAGTTATTTCATCCTGGACGCTTTCTTCGCGAGAGAATTATGCTCACCACGCTCGTCATTATTGCTACGGTAATATTCTTGTGGCCCTTTTTTGTGCTTATCGCCAATAGTCTAAACAAAATTGACGCGCCCATGAATCCCCTGTTTCCCTGGCCCAAAGTGTTCAGTTTAAAGATTTATGAGTTGGCTTTTTCCTCCCGGTATCACTTTCAAGATTATATTTTGAATACCGTGCTGGTTGTCGGCGCTACCACTGCTTTGGGCACTTTTGCTTCAGCCCTGGCCGGCTATGCGCTCGCCAAGCTTCAATTCAAGGGCCGCAAGTTGTTGTTTGGCGTGATTGTGGCCGTGATGCTGTTGCCCACCGAAACCATGCTTGTGCCGCAATTTGTGGTGATCCGCGACTTAAAATTGATGAATACCTTCTGGGCAATTATTTTACCCGGCATCGGCGGGGGCGCTTTTGGTATTTTCCTCATGCGCCAATTCATGCTGCAAATCCCCGCCGAAATGTTGGAAGCGGGCCGCATTGACGGCTGTTCTGAATTTGGACTTTTTATGCGCATTGTCTTGCCAATTATGAAAGGGCCGGTGCTGGTTTTGGCCACTCTCTCCGTGCGCGCCGGTTGGAACGCCTTGCTCTGGCCGCAAATCGTCATTAGCGATGAAGCCAAGTCATTGCTGATGCCGGCTATTCTTCGGGCCAACCAGCTTCGAGGCGTTGATCCTTACGTTCCTTTTGTCGTCACTGCTATCGCTGTTTTAAGTGCCTTAGTACCCTTGGGCTTTTACATGTATTCTCAGCGGTTCTTTGTTTCAGCTCTGACTGGCGCGTTTAAGGGCTAGTGTTTTGCGGTGTAAATAGACCCAAAAATTTTTCAAAAAACTGGATTTTATTCAGGCGTAAAGACATCTGTTATCTGGAATGATTTGTCTTTGCGCCGTGTTATTTTTTCCATCCTTTTTGGCCAGTTGATCCAATTTTCTATGATGAAGGAGACAAAATGAACTCAGATAAAAATAGCTACAAAAACCTTAAGGTCGCCGTTTATTGTCCCGCCGGAGATATTCAGAGAATGGCAGACGCAGATTGGCTTGAAGCCGGTTTTAATTTATTACAAAAACATGTCAAAATTGATAAGGTATACCTGGAGACTTACCGCGCCCACCTTACAATAGATAAAGCACTGATGCTAAAAGTCAAAGATTTCTTTGCAGATAGGGGCATCAAAACATCGGGCGGTATCACCACGGCAGTGACAATGGGCCCTCAATTTCAATCTTTTTGCTATTCCAATCCCGAACATCGAAAAAAGCTGAAGGAAATTGTGGCCTACACCGCCGGACTCTTTGACGAGGTTATTCTGGATGATTTCTTTTTTACAAACTGTAAATGTGAGCGGTGCATCCGGGCTAAAGGCCGTCAAAGTTGGACTGATTTTCGCTTGGCGCAAATGGTTGACGTTTCCCAAAATCTGGTCATCGAGCCGGCCAGGCGGGTCAATCCCCAGGTGAACATGATTATCAAGTATCCTAATTGGTACGACCACTTTCACTTTACCGGCTATAATCTGGAAGCCGAGCCGCCGATATTTGATATGATCTATACCGGAACGGAAACCAGGGATGCGGTTCACCATCACCAGCATCTACAGCCCTACCACAGTTATGCCATTATGCGTTACTTTGAACACGTCAAGCCGGGCAAAAATGGCGGCGGCTGGATTGACCCCTACGTGCGCCGGACGCTGGATCGGTATGGCGAGCAGATCGCCCTGACCCTGTTTGCCAAACCCCAAGAAGTGACCCT
>JAFGNV010000015.1 GCA_016926805.1 Anaerolineae bacterium | reverse complement strand
GGCGTTGGAAGTGGGCAGTCGGTTTGCGGTTCGGGAAGGTGGCCGGACGGTTGGCGCTGGCGTGATCACCAAAATCGTCGAGTAAGCTTGGCGGGTGTGCCGCGAATGCGGTGAGTGTCTAGCTGATTAAACGGAGTATCTATGGCAAAGCAAAGAATACGAATTCGTTTGAAAGCATACGATCATCGGGTGTTGGACCAATCTGTACGGCAGATTGTGGATACTGCAGAACGAACCGGGGCCGTGGTTGTTGGACCGGTACCGCTGCCAACTAAAGTTGAGAAATTCACCGTAATCCGTTCGCCGTTCATTGACAAAGATTCACGCGAGCAGTTTGAGATTCGCACGCACAAGCGTTTGATTGATGTCGTGGACCCCCAGTCCAAAACGATTGATGCTCTGGTTCGGCTCAATCTGCCGGCCGGGGTGGATGTAGAGATAAAATAAATTATCAATACTCAATAACTAATTGGTTGTTGATAATTGATAACTGAGAGTTGGGTGCTATGAAACGAATTCTGGGAAGAAAATTGGGGATGACCCAAATCTTCAATGATGATGGAACCGTTGTTCCGGTGACGATCATCGAAGCCGGGCCATGTTATGTAGCCCAAAAGAAAACCAAAGAATCAGATGGTTATGATGCCATTGCCCTGGGTTTTGATGAAATTCCGGAAAAGCGATTGACCAAACCAATGGTTGGCCATCTAAAAAAGGCCAATTGTCCACCGGTCCAATATGTGCGCGAGTTCCGCGTTTCTGACCCGAGTGAGTTTGAAGAAGGTCAAAAGATTGACGTGTCGGTGTTTGAGGTTGGCGACCAGGTAGATGTGGTTGGCACCAGCAAAGGTAAGGGATTTGCCGGCGTGGTCAAGCGGCACGGTTTTGGGGGCGGCCCAAAAACGCACGGCCAATCTGACCGCTGGCGAGCATCCGGCTCTGTGGGCGCGGGTTCTACGCCGGGCCATATTTTTAAGGGCATGCGCATGGCCGGCCGGATGGGTAACGAACGGGTGACCGCCTCGAATTTAACCGTGGCCCTGGTTGATGCCGAAAAGAACTTGTTGGCGGTTAAGGGTTCGGTGCCGGGTGGCAAAAATGGCCTGCTTATCATTCGCGAAGCGAGAAAAGCTTGATCTTAAGGAGTGAATGATGAAGGTAGCAGTTAAGAATAGCAGCGGGAAAAAAGTTGGGGATATTGAGCTTCGGGATGATGTTTTTGCTATCGAGCCGAATCGGGCGGTGATGCACCAGGCGTTGGTGCGACAGCAGGCCAATGCTCGCCTGGGTACGCACAAAACCAAAACCCGCAGTGAGGTTACTGGCACCACGGCCAAGTGGTATCGACAAAAAGGTACAGGCCGCGCTCGCCACGGCGACCGTAAAGCCCCTATTTTTGTGGGTGGTGGTCAGGCTCACAAGCCTCGCCCGCGTGATTACAGTAAGAAGATGCCGCGCAAGATGCGGCGACTCGCCCTGCGCTCGGCCTTGTCGGTTAAGGCTGCCGCCGCTGAAATTGTGGTACTGGACGAGTTGACCTTTGACGAGCCAAAGACCGTAACCATGCTGGAACTGCTTGATAACCTTAAAATTGAGGGCAGCGCAGTGGTTCTCTTACCTGAGCGGAACGAAAATGTCGAAAAGAGCGCGCGCAATCTCCAAGATGTCAGAACCCTACGAGCGGGTTATCTGAATGTGCGCGACCTCTTGGGATACGACTATGTAATTATACCTAAGGACGCGGTAACGACGATAGAGAATTTTTTGGCTAACTAAAGAGGAACGGGGCGACTCGGTTGCCTCTCTCGGAGATGTTATTATGGAAATGAACCCATACAAGATTATTGTGCGACCATTCAATACCGAAAAAAGTAATATCGCGGCTGACAAGGGACAGTATACCTTTATGGTTCATTCGGATGCCAATAAAGTTGAAATAGCCGAGGCCGTGTCGTACATTTTTAACGTGGATGTGGTTGAGGTCCGGGTGATGAACTACGCGCCCAAGTTTGGTCGCTGGGGACGCAAACGCATTAAACATCAGCCTGCTTACAAGAAGGCCGTGGTAACCTTACCCCCCGGCCAACGAATTGAAGCCTTTGAAGGGGTATAGTTGTTATGCCGGTAAAAGTTTACAAACCAACCTCGCCCGGACGGCGGGGAATGTCAGTTTCAACATTTGAAGAAATTACGCAAACTACACCTGAAAAGAGTTTGATTGCACCGCTCAAGAAAAAGTCTGGTCGCAATAATCAGGGCAGAATCACGGTGCGACATCGGGGTGGCGGCCATAAGCGGCGCTACCGGATGATTGACTTTAAGCGCGATAAGCACGGCGTCCCGGCTACGGTTTCTACGATTGAGTACGATCCCAACCGGACGGCCCACATTGCCTTACTTACCTATGCCGACGGCGAAAAGCGATACATTCTGGCGCCGGTCAGTTTGGAGGTAGGCGACACGGTCATGTCTGGCCCTGAGGCTGAAATCCGGGTTGGAAATGCTCTGCCTATTTACCGCATTCCCCTGGGTACGCAGTTGCACAACATCGAGTTGCAACCGGGTAAAGGCGCTCAATTGGTTCGCTCGGCGGGGGTTTCGGCACAGTTAATGGCCAAAGAGGGGGCTTATGCCCAGGTTCGTTTGCCCAGTGGCGAGGTGCGGTTCATTAGTCAGAATTGCCTGGCCACCATTGGCCAGGTTAGCAATGTAGACCACAGTAACATTACGCTGGGTAAAGCTGGCCGTAAACGCTGGCTGGGGATTCGCCCCAGTGTGCGTGGCTCGGCAATGGACCCCAACAGCCACCCGCATGGCGGTGGTGAAGGTCGATCGCCGGTGGGTATGCCCGGGCCGAAAACGCCCTGGGGCAAACCGGCCTTGGGAGCCAAAACCCGCAAAAATAAACAAACCGATAGATACATTGTTCGTCGCCGACAGAGTAAAAGAAAGTAGTGAAGGAAGGGTAGCTGATGACGCGTTCGCTGAAAAAAGGGCCTTTTGTAGACCCCAAGTTGCTCAAAAAAATCGAAGCAATGAATGCCGCCGGAGAAAAACGTGTTATTCGCACCTGGTCACGGGCGAGCACAATTTTTCCGCAAATGGTTGGACATACCCTTGCCGTGCACGACGGTCGCCGCCATGTGCCCATTTACATCACCGAAAACATGGTAGGACATCGCTTGGGTGAGTTTGTGGTGACTCGTTATTTCCGGGGCCATCTGGCCAAAGAGAGAGCATCACGCCGATAAGGGCGACAACGGTGACTTGGTGAGAACGCTAGATTAAGGTAAGGTGACATGGCCGAATTTCAAGTGAGAGCAGTCAATAAATACATCATGGGATCGCCCATTAAAGCGCGCCGGGTGGTCAATGCGGTGCGCGGGATGCGGGCCCAAGAAGCCCTGCAAGTGTTGGCTCTATTGCCCCATCGAGCAGCCAAGCCGGTATCAAAGACCATTAAAAGCGCCCTGGCCAATGCGGAAGAGAATTATGCGTTAGATGCCGAGGATATGGTTATTGCCGAGATTATGATTGATGAGGGGCCCCGTTTGCGCCGGTATCGGGCGGGCGCCCGGGGGCGATATAAACCGATCAAAAAGCGACTTTCCCACATTACGGTGGTATTGCACGACGACAGCGGCTGGGAGAACGAAGCGTGATCTCCCTGCTGGCGGCTCGTTTTTGGCCTGATCGAGGTGATTTTGTTTTCCAGACTGGGTTTGGGAAACAAGAAAGAGATAGCTAAAAGGAGATTGAAACTTGGGTCGAAAAGTACATCCAATAGGTTTCAGATTAGGGATTATTCAAGACCATCGCGCCCGTTGGTATGCGGAGGGTGAAGATTACCGCGAATTGCTGGAAGAAGATTTAGCGATTCGCAAGTTGGTGTTTGCCTCTCACGACCGGGGCAGTATTGCCAATATCGAAATCGAGCGACTGCCGGCGGCCAAACAGGTGTCGGTGATTATTCACACGGCCAAACCAGGGATTGTGATTGGCCGTAAAGGTGCCAACGTCAACCAGCTTCGCAAGCAGTTGGAAACACTCACTCAAAAAAAGGTACATATTGACGTGATTGAGGTTCAAGAACCTGATCTCAATGCTTACCTGATTGGGGAGAGCATTGCCCAACAACTGGAGCGTCGCATTTCGTACCGCCGGGCCATGAAACAGGCAGTTCGCCGGGCGATAAAAGCTGGTGCCCAGGGGGTCATGATAACCTGTGGCGGGCGTCTGGGCGGCCACGATATGGCCCGCACCGAAACGCAACGCGAGGGCCGTATTCCGCGTCATACACTGCGCGCCGACATAGATTATGCCAGCGTTGAGGCCACAACCACCTACAGCAAGATAGGAATTAAGGTTTGGGTTTACAAGGGCGAGATTTTGCCAGAAATTAAAGTAGAAGAACCGGTTGGGGCTTACGTTTCGCCCTGACCGTTAGTCTGAAAATATATCCAGGTTGAAATCATCTCCAAAACGGAGTTTGTCTTATGTTGTTGCCAAAGCGTGTTAAATATAGAAAACAAATGCGAGGCCGGATGAAGGGTAAGGCTACTCGCGGGGCTAAAGTGGCCTTTGGCGAGTATGGTTTGCAGGCCCTGGAACCCTGCTGGATGACCAGCCGCCAGATTGAGGCGGCTCGCCGGGCGATTGTACGTTATGTTCGGCGGGGGGGAAAAGTGTGGATTCGCGTTTTTCCGGATAAGCCGGTAACCGCCAAACCTGCCGAAACCCGGATGGGGAGTGGTAAAGGTTCTGTAGACCATTGGGTGGCGGTGATTAAACCGGGCCGGGTTTTGTTTGAGATTACCGGCGTGCCTGAGGATTCGGCCAAAGAGGCTATGCGTTTGGCCGCTCATAAATTACCCATTAGAACGCAGTTTGTGCGTCGGGAGCACTAGGAGTAATCGTCATGAGAGCTTATGAGATTCGCAATATGTCTGACCAGGACATTGCGTCCAGGTTGGAAGAGGCCTATGAAGAGCTGTTTAACCTGCGTTTTCAATATGCCATTGGTCAGGCCAAAGATTCAAATCAGGTAACCAGACTCAAACGGGATATTGCGCGAATGAAGACGGTGTTAAACGAGCGCAAGTTGGTGGTGTTGGAATAATTTGTAGGTGAGTAATCTTAGCCTGCGTAATTAGACGATTTAGGAGTTAAAAGACGGATGGCCAGAGAGCAACGAAAAGTTCTGGTGGGTCGGGTAACCAGCGACAAGATGGATAAAACCATAGTAGTGCGGGTGGAACGCCTGAAGCGTCACACGCGCTATGGCAAAGTAATCCGCTTTCACCGAAAATACAAAGCCCATGACGAAAACAATACCGCCGGGATGGGTGACATGGTGAAGATTATCGAATCGAAGCCGATGAGCAAAGAAAAGCGGTGGGCTTTGGTGGAAGTTTTGGAAAAGGGCGCCTAAGCATAAGCCGAATTTAATCCTGCGAGGACGATTATGATACAACAGGAAAGCCGCCTGAAGGTGACCGATAATAGCGGCGCCAAAGAAATTTTGTGCATTCAGGTAATTGGCGGATCGCACCGCCGTTATGGTACGGTGGGTGATGTGATTATTGCCACGGTTAAACAAGCCGCCCCCCAGAGCAATATCAAAAAGGGTGACATTGTGAGAGCGGTAATTGTCCGCACCACCAAAGAAATCGGCCGGTCTGACGGTTCTTATATTAAATTTGATGATAATGCCGCCGTGATTCTGGATGCTGAGGGTAAAGGACCGCGCGGGACTCGTATTTTTGGCCCGGTTACCCGCGAATTGCGCGAAAAAGGTTTTATGCGGATCGTTTCTTTGGCCCCGGAAGTGTTGTAGGTTGGAGAGTTTGACATGCAGAGAATAAAAAAAGGTGATACCGTTCAGGTAATTAGTGGTAACGAGATTGGCGCCCGGGGTGAGGTGGAAAAAGTGTTGCGGGGCTGGCAGGTGAGCTCTGACCGACAGCGGGTTAGCCGTGATCCCAATAAAGACCGCCTGGTCGTCCGGGGGGTGAATGTGCGCAAAAAGCACCAACGCCCGACCGGACAGACGCGCACCCAAACTGGGATTATTGATGTGGAAGTCCCGATTCACATTTCCAATGTGATGCTGGTTTGCCCCAGTTGTGATGAAGCGGCCCGGGTTGGCTTTAAGCTTGAGGAAGACAAAAAAGTGCGTTTTTGCAAACGATGCGGCGCGAACATTGATAAGGTTTCATAGGTAGGGAATTATGCCTCGGTTAAAAGATAGGTATAAAGAAGAAATTGTACCCGCTTTGGTAAAAGAGTTTAGCTACAGCAATGTCAACCAGGCTCCGCGAATCAGCAAAGTGGTGGTAAATGTTGGTTTGGGTGAGGCTCTCCAAAATGCCAAGGCCCTGGAAAATGCGATGGATGATATTGCCACAATTACCGGCCAGCGTCCGATAATTACCCGGGCCAAAAAATCTATTGCCACGTTTAAGTTGCGCGAAGGGAATCCCATTGGCGTTAAAGTGACCTTACGGGGCAATCGGATGTGGGACTTTTTGGATAGGTTGTGCAATATTGCCCTGGCTCGCCAGCGCGACTTCCGGGGCGTGTCGCCTGATGCTTTTGACGGACGCGGCAATTACACCGTTGGTTTGCCGGAGCAGTTGGTCTGGCCAGAAATCAACTACGATAAGATTGATAAGGTCCGGGGCATGGAAATTAATATTGTGACCACGGCTCACACTGATGAAGAAGGTCGCCGGTTGTTAGCTTTACTGGGGATGCCCTTTAAGAGGTAAAGAATATGGCAAAAAAATGTATGATGTTCCGGGAACAACGTCGAAAATATACCGTTCAGGTCCGCAATCGATGCAGCCAGTGTGGCCGGCCTCGGGCTTATATGCGCCGTTTTGGCTTATGCCGGATCTGTTTCCGCAAGTTGGCTAACGAAGGTAAAATTCCCGGCGTGGTGAAGTCAAGCTGGTAAAGCAGAGTTCGATCTGCCTGACCTGGATGATGGTTTGAAACAAGGCAAAAAAGGATTTTAGAATGAGTGTAACAGACCCTATTGCTGATACCCTAACTCGGATTAGAAATGCAGGTGTGGCTCGGCACACCCAGGTGGCGATGCCGACCTCGAAAATGCGCGAGGCGCTGGCCAGGATTTTGAAAGAAGAAGGTTTCATTAGTGATTATGAGATTTTGCCTGGCAAGGTAACGTCAACCTTGTTGATCCACATGAAATACACCCGTGAGCGCCATCCCAAGCCGGTGATTGCCGGATTGCAGCGCGTCAGCAAGCCGGGACGGCGGGTTTACTGCAAAAAACAGGACATCCCGTGGGTGAGAAGCGGCCTGGGGGTAGCTATTCTTTCTACGCCCAAAGGCGTGATGACGGGTAGACAGGCGCGTCGTGAAGGCGTGGGCGGCGAAGTTCTCTGTTACGTTTGGTAGGGTTGACCAGGCGTGAAAAAGACGGTGTTGAGGTGATACGATGTCGAGAATAGGTAAGTTACCGGTTACCATTCCGCAAGGGGTAACGGTTACAATCAATAAAAACTCGGTGGTGGTCAAAGGCCCTAAAGGAGAATTGAGCCGGGATTTCCCGCCGGAGATCGAGCTTAAGCAAGAAGATGGTCAGGTTCTGGTCAGCCGTTCCAGCAACCAGCGGACGCATCGAGCCAAACATGGGTTGGTCCGGGCTTTGCTCAACAACATGGTGGTGGGCGTCAGTGAAGGCTTTAAACGCGATTTATTTATTGAGGGCGTTGGTTATCGAGCCGGGATGCAAGGTGACAACCTGGAATTGAACGTGGGTTACTCTCACCCGGTCATTTTTGAGCCGCCAGAAGGCATTAGCTTTGCAGTGGACAAATCAGGACGTGAGTTGGCGGTGTCAGGAATTGACAAAGAAGTAGTGGGCGAGATTGCTGCCCGAATTCGCCGCACCCGGCCACCAGAGCCTTACAAGGGCAAGGGTATTCGCTATGTTGGTGAAAGAGTCCGCCGCAAGGCCGGTAAGGCCGGCAAGGCTTAATAAGTGGTTTTGGAGGCTATGAGTCATGGGAAAGACTAATCCATCCGTTGTGGCTAGACAACGTCGCCATGCGCGGGTGCGCCAGCGATTATCCGGTACTCCTGAGCGACCTCGTTTGAACGTGTTTCGCAGCTTGAACCATATTTATGCTCAAATTGTTGATGATACCCACGGGGCCACATTGGTTGCTGCATCCAGTCTGGATGATGGTATCAAGAAAGGCAGCAAAACCGAGCGAGCCAAACAGGTCGGTCAGTTGATTGCCGAACGAGCCAAAGCAGCCGGGGTCAACGAGGTTGTGTTCGACCGGGGTGGCTACAAGTATCATGGCCGGGTAAAGGCCCTGGCCGACGCTTCGCGTGAAGCGGGTTTGAAATTCTAGCAAAAATCTTTGCCCAACCTCGGCCAACAGGGGTTGGGGGAGATACGCCAGGAGACGATATGGCAAAACGTGAATTTGAAGACGTCATTGAAGAACTTGATGAGCGAGTGGTGCATATTGCCCGTACGGCCAAAGTAGTAAAAGGCGGTCGTCGCTTCAGTTTCCGCGCCGTGGTGGTGGTGGGTGATAACCAGGGCCGGGTTGGAGTTGGCATTGGCAAGGCCCGCGAGGTACCGGATGCAATCCGTAAAGGGTCGGAGCAGGCCAAACGCAATATGCGTAAAGTAGCCATGACCGGAACGACTATCCCGCATGAGATTACGTCTCGTTTTAGCGCCGCCGAGGTCTTTTTGAAACCGGCTTCGCCCGGTACCGGCGTGATTGCCGGCGGCGGCGTGCGCGCAGTGGTGGAAGCGGCCGGTATCCGTGATATTTTAACCAAGAGTAAGGGCAGCGCCAATATTTTGAACGTGGTTAAGGCCACGGTGAAAGCATTGAATGAATTGCAAGACCCGGTTGAGATGGCTCAAAATCGAGGATTGCCCATAAACCGGGTGCAACCCTTCTGGATTGTGGAGAGAGAATAATGGCGAAGAAAAAGGCTAAGATGATTAAAGTTACCTGGCTGAAGAGCGCCATTGGCTATTCCCTTCGCCAGAAAAATACGGTGCGGGCGTTGGGTCTTCGTCGTCTGGGTCAGACGATTGAGCACGAGGATACGCCCGTTATCAGAGGTATGATTCATAAAGTGTCGCATCTGGTTAAGATTGAAGAATAGTGGGAGCCGACTGGTATGAAACTGCATGATTTGAGACCCGCCAGGGGAAGTAAAAAGGAAAGAAAGCGAATTGGTCGTGGTACCGCCTCGGGGATGGGTAAAACCAGTGGACGCGGTATGAAGGGCCAGGGCGCCCGTTCTGGCGGCGGCAAAGGCCCCTTCTTTGAAGGCGGCCAGTTGCCCCTGGTGCGCCGTTTACCCTTCCGCCGAGGGTTTACCAATATCTGGCGCGTTGAATTTACGCCGATTAATGTGGGGCGTTTGCAAGAGAAGTTTGGCGATGGTGGCCAGGAAGTGACCCCCGAAACATTGGTTGAGATGGGGATGATTAAGCGCTCGGATAAGGCGGTGGCTATTCTGGGCGATGGCGAGTTGACGGCCTCGTTGACGGTGAGAGCGCACCGCTTCTCCCAGAGCGCCAAGGAAAAGATTGAGGCGGCCGGAGGTACCGTCGAGGTTCTACCGGCCGAAAATTGAGAATTGAGAACTGAACCATGTTAGAAGCCATACGAAATGCATTCACCTTACCCGATTTGCGGCGCAAAATTGTCTTTACGCTGTTGATCTTGGTGGTCTACCGGGCGGCGGCCAATGTGCCGGTGCCGGGCGTTGATGTTGAGGCGTTGAAAAATTTCCTGGAATCAGGTCAACAGGGGAGCACGATTGTTCAGTTTCTGAACCTGCTCTCCGGGGGCGCCCTGACTCGTTTGTCGGTGATGGCGATGGGGGTCTACCCTTACATTACCGCCTCAATTATTATGCAGCTTCTAACACCGCTCATCCCACAATTGCAGGAGCTATCTAAAGAGGGCGAGCAGGGACGTAATAAAATTACCATGTATACCCACTGGTTGACGGTGCCCTTGGCCATGTTGCAAGCGTATGCCCAGGTTATCTTTATCCAGAACTCAATTCCGGGAATCATGGATAACTTTGGTTTTGGCATAGCGCCGTTGTCTACGCTGGCCACCTTGCTGACGATGACCGCCGGAACGATGGTGGCGGTGTGGCTGGGCGAACTCATTACCGAGCAGGGCATTGGTAACGGGGTGTCCATTATCATCTTTGGCGGAATTGTGGCCCAGATTCCCAGCCAGATTGGCCGCTTTATCAGCCAGGGCGACTGGTGGAACCTGATTTTGTTCTCCCTGATCACCGTGTTGACCATTGCCGTGATTGCGGTGGTGCAAGAAGGCCAGCGCCGGATTCCGGTGCAGTATGGTAAGCGGGTGCGCGGCACCAAAGTATACGGCGGGCAAAGTTCGCACATCCCGTTGCGCGTTAATAGCGCCGGGATGATCCCGCTCATCTTTGCCCAGTCGCTGATGATTTTCCCGAGTGCGTTAGCCAACTCCTTTCAGTTTCACGACAATCAGATTGTGGCCGGTATCTCCGGGTTTATTGTGCGAAACTTTAGCCCGGCTGGTGACGCCTGGCTTTACTGGATCTTCTATTTTTTGTTGGTGGTTGGTTTTACTTACTTTTATACCGACGTTATTTTCAAACAACAGAACCTGTCTGAAAACTTGCAACGCCAGGGTGGATTTATTCCTGGGTTGCGTCCCGGTAAGCGAACTGAAGTTTATTTGAATACGGTGTTGCAGCGGATAACGCTGGTTGGTGCCTTGCTGCTGGGCGGTGTGGCAATTTTGCCCTGGTTGGTGGGGGTGATAACCGGAAACGATACGCAAACCTCATCGTTGATTATTACCAGTACCGGTTTATTGATTGTGGTTGGGGTGGTGCTCGATACGATGAAACAGCTCGAAGCCCAATTGCTGATGCGCCACTACGAGGGATTTATAGGTTAAATATAATGCTGGAGTGTCAAAATTATACTTTGGCGGACAAAGTGTAACTTTGTTATTCCACTTACACTCCATTTACTGCCTGACCTGCTAAAATGTTAAGCACTCAAAAACGCCGAATTGTCCTCAAATCGAAAGAAGAGATTGAGTTGATGCGGCAGGCAGGGAAAATTGTGGCTCAGGTTCTGGACGAAGTCCGGCGGCACACCCGGCCCGGCGTGAACACAGCCCGGTTGAACCAGATTGCCGAGGATGCGCTAAAAAGGCACCACGCCACGCCAGTGTTCAAAGGATACCCAAATCAGAGGCAGGGATTGCCGCCGTTTCCGGCTATAATTACAACGAGTATTAATAATGAGTTAGTGCACGGTATCCCCAGCAAAGATAGAGTTTTACAAGAAGGGGATATTATCAGCATAGATTGTGGGGCCTACTACAAGGGTTGGATTGGCGACTCGGCTATCACCATCCCGGTGGGCAAAATTTCTGAAGAAACCCGGCGCTTACTCGAAGTGACTGAACAATCGCTCTACCAGGGTATTGCTCAGGGAAAACTGGGTAATCACACCGGCGATATCTCTGCTGCCGTGCAGGATTACGTAGAATCACGCGGTTTCAGTGTGGTGCGCGAGTACACCGGGCACGGCGTGGGTCGTAGAATGCACGAAGACCCCCAGGTGCCAAACTATGGCGAGGCGGGCAAGGGTATTCGCCTGAAAAAAGGAATGGCCATTGCCCTGGAGCCAATGGTCAATGTGGGTCAGTGGCAGACAGAATTATTGGATGATGGTTGGACGGTGGTCACGGCAGATGGAAAACTTTGCGCCCATTTTGAGCATACCTTTGCCGTTACCGATGGTGAACCCGATATTCTAACGTTATAGTAATATTAAGGACTGGCATCATGAAAGTAAAACCTTCTGTTAAACGTAGATGTGACAATTGTAAAATTATCAAACGCCGGGGGGTGGTGCGCGTAATTTGCACCAATCCCAAGCATAAGCAGCGTCAAGGATAAGGAGTAAGGCTATGGCTCGTATAGCTGGGGTTGACCTGCCTCGTGACAAACGAGTTGAAGTAGGTTTGACCTATATTTTTGGAGTCGGTTTTTCGACCAGTCAGCAGATTCTTGGCCTAACGGGCATAAACCCGGACACCCGCGTTAAAGACTTATCGGAGTCGGAAGTCAACCAATTGCGTGAAGTGATTGACCGGGACTATGTGGTTGAGGGTGACCTGCGGCGTGAAATTGGGATGAACATTAAGCGCCTGCAAGAAATTGGTTGCTACCGCGGGTTGCGCCATCGACGTAACTTGCCGGTGCGTGGCCAGCGGACCCGCACCAATGCCCGTACCAAGCGCGGCGCTCGCCGAACTGTGGCCGGCAGGAAACGGGCTGCTCGGAAGTAAGATAAGTGTAACTAACAGCAAAAAAGGGGAGTTATGGCTAAACAAAAAACTCGTGGCCGTTCAAGTACTAAAAAAGAGCGAAAAAATATTCCGTTTGGTCGCGCCTATATTTATGCGACCTTCAACAACACCATTATTACCATTACCGATCAATACGGCAATGCCGTTTCCTGGGCCAGCGGCGGCACCAGTGGTTTCAAAGGCTCGCGTAAGAGTACGCCTTATGCCGCCCAGTTGGCCGCCCGAAAAGTGGCCGAAGAGGCGCAAGAGCATGGCATGCGTGAATTAGATGTATTTGTAAAAGGCCCCGGTCCCGGCCGGGAAGCTGCCATTCGGGCCTTGCAGGCGGCTGATATGGTGCTTCGTTCCATTACGGATAAAACGCCTATTCCTCACAACGGTTGCCGTCCGCCCAAAAAGCGGCGAGTGTAGTACAGGATTGCACAAGTGCGTTCTGGATTTTCTCGTTCCCAAACTTGTTTGGGCCCAAACCCAGTTTAGGAACGAGAAAAATTGTGAGTAAGACATTTCTCTAATTTCTATTCTGCAATTTGTGAATGGTAATTTCTTAGAGGGACGAAGGGTAAAGCCAAGCCTGTAAACCTCTATCTTAAGTTTATAATCATCGATACTCAGCAGGAGGATAAAATTGGCCCGTTACGTAGATTCCGTTTGTAAACAATGTCGACGCGAGGGAGAAAAGCTTTTCCTCAAAGGCGATCGCTGTTTTTCTCCCAAATGTGCCTTTGATAAGCGTTCTTACCCACCAGGATTGCATGGCCGCCAGGCGCAGTTTCGCCGCAAAGAGTCGGATTATGGGGTGCAGTTAAGAGAAAAGCAGAAAGTACGCCGTTTGTATGGCGTGTTTGAGCGCCAGTTCCGTCGGTACTTTGCCCAGGCCCAACGCCATAAAGGTTTGACCGGCGAGAATATGTTGATCATTTTAGAGAGCCGCCTGGACAACGTGATTTATCGTTTAGGATTGGCCTCCTCACGCGCTCAGGCTCGACAATTGATTTCTCACGGTCATTTTGAAGTAAATGACGGCAAAACCAACGTTCCTGCTTATCTGGTTTCCGCAGGCGATAAAATAGCAGTTTGTGAGAGTAGTAAGAAGAAAACCTTTTTTAAGAATTTTGCCAAGGAGTTGGATGAGGCACGCGTACCGAGTTGGCTGAGACTCGACTCCAAGAGTCTTTCCGGGGAAGTATTGAGCATGCCCACCCGCGACCAAATCGACATCACCCTTAACGAGCAACTGATAGTTGAGTATTACAGCCGGTAAGTAATATCTAACCTCTGAAGTTTTTGTCGTCTGGCGTTTATTGGTTGAAAAAAGTAATTAGTAGCTGTAATTGGAGGGTGCTCCATTGTCCGAAGTCAGTATGGTATTACCCAAGATAGAAACGTTAGCCAACTCTCGGAGTTTTGGTCGGTTTAGTATAGGACCCCTGGAAAGCGGATATGGCATTACCCTGGGCAACGCGTTGCGCCGCGTATTGCTTTCATCGCTGAATGGGGCGGCAGTGACTTCCGTGCGCGTTAGCGGGGTGCACCACGAGTTTTCCGACATTCCCAACGTGCGCGAGGATATGACTGCTTTGATTCTCAATCTCAAACAACTCAGGTTCAAGCTACCTCAAAATGAGTCTGCCCGCTTGCGCATAGAGGTGAAGGGTGAAGGTGATGTCAGCGCCGGTGACTTTGAATGTCCGCCGCATGTAGAAATTGTCAATCCTGACCTGCATCTATTAACGGCTGACACACCTGACGCCGAGATAGATATTGAAGTGGTGGTGCAAATGGGGCGCGGTTACTCGCCCGCCGAAGAGCGGGGCAAGCTGCCCATTGGTGAAATTCCCGTTGACGCCGTCTTTAGCCCGATTCGCAAGGCTAATTTTGTGGTCGAGCGGGCGCGGATTGGTCAGGCAACCGACTATGATCGCCTGTTGCTGGAAATTGCTACCGATGGCACAGTTTCACCGCACGATGCTCTCAGTGAGTCGGCCAAAATATTGGTGCAGCATTTTTCGCTCATTTCCGGGGTGACGGAAATCGAAGTGCCGGTTGAGTCAGAAGAAGAGGGCGGCATTCCCAGCAAGATTTACGAAACACCCATTGAAGAACTGGAACTAACCGTTCGGGCCTATAATTGTCTCAAACGCGCTGGAATTACCCAGGTGGGTGAGATTTTAGACAAAATCAAAAAGGGACAGGATGAGATTCTGGCCATCCGCAACTTTGGGCAAAAGTCGTTGGACGAGTTGATGGAACGTCTGGAGGAAAAAGGTTACCTGGAGTTGTTAGACGAAGAGGATATTGCCCAGTTACAGCAGGCGCCGCTTGCTGAATAGGCCATTGGCAGTTAGTTTGTGAGGAGACATAGCTATGCGACACAACGTTATGGGACGAAAACTGGGCCGTTCGACGAAGCATCGAAAAGCCCTGTTCCGAAATTTAGCCACCGAGTTATTTCGGCATAATAAGATAAAAACTACCGAGGCCAAAGCCAAAGCCATTCAGCCGATTGCCGAACGATTAATTACCCTGGCCCGGCGCGGCGACTTGCACGCCCGCCGTCAGGCCGCCCGGGAGATTTACGACCCGGCTGTTTTGCAGAAGTTATTTGATGAGATTGGCCCGCTGATGGAAGATCGATCCGGCGGTTATACCCGTATTTACAAATTGGGTCCCCGCCAGGGTGATGCGGCCGATATGGCCCAGCTTGAATTGGTAGGAGTGGAGTAGGGGCGCGTCCTTGCGGTCGCTCTCCATTGGATGGTAGCCGGTGACCCCGCCGCAACGCTATCGCGCCACGGTTGAATATGATGGCACCGATTTTTTGGGGTATCAAATTCAAACAACAGGTCGGACCGTTCAGGGCGAGATAGAAAAATCGTTGCAAAAGATCGCGGGGGCGGCCGTCCGTATCGACGGGGCCGGTAGAACCGACGCCGGAGTGCACGCCACAGGGCAGGTTATTGCCTTCAATGTCGCCTGGAAGCATGCCCTGATTGACTTACAACAGGCGCTGAACGCAAACCTCCCGCGTGACATTGTGATAACCGACTTAAAAACTGTAAATATTGACTTTCATCCCCGGTTCAGCGCCGTGAGCCGATCGTACCAATACACGGTTCTCAACCGTCCCTGGCCCAGTGCGTTAGAACGCCGCCATGTCTACCACGTGAAAGAACCGGTGGCTGTGGCTGCGATGAATGATGCCAGCCGGTGTCTGCTCGGTTCGCACAATTTCGCCTCATTTGGCAAACCACCCCAAGGCGAGGTTACCATTCGTGAGGTGATGCAAGCCGGGTGGTCGCAGCACGGCGACCGGCTGGTGTTTATGATAACGGCCAATGCTTTTTTATATCGCATGGTCAGAACCATTGTGGGGACATTGTTGGAAGTGGGCCGGGGTCGCCTGGCGGTGGAAGAAGTCGGGCAAATTCTTGAAGCCCGAGATCTGACCCGCTCTGCTGCGCCGGCACCTGCCCACGGTTTGTGTTTGGTGCGGGTAACGTATCCGGAAGATGCTCAAGCGGAGATAGCCTGTTGAGTAGAAAAGTTGCCCAAAACGGGCAAGGTAAAGCGTAATTACGTTTTACGAAACCTGGAGATAGAGTAAATGACAGCAAAGATAACAAAAAGCGCAAAAGAGCAAGATATTCAGCGCAATTGGTATGTAGTTGACGCACAGGGACAAACCCTGGGCCGGTTGGCCACGCAGGTGGCCTCGATTTTGCGCGGCAAGAATAAAGCCTATTTCACCCCCCACGTGGACTGTGGCGATTACGTGATTATTATCAATGCCGAAAAAGTTCACGTGACGGGCCGAAAGATGATCCAAAAAAAGTATTATCGTCACTCTGGTTATCCGGGAGGCATCAAAGAGGTAACCTTGCGCGACCAGTTGCAAAAGTTCCCCAATCGGGTAATCGAGGCGGCGGTGCGGGGGATGTTGCCCAAGAATCCTCTGGGACGGCAGATGTTCAAAAAGCTCAAAGTGTATGCTGGCCCCAATCATCCCCACCAGGCCCAGCAACCCAAGCCCATTAAACTATAATCATTTAGCAGGAAGAGAGTGAATTATGGCAGAAACCCGAGTTTATTATGAAGGTGTTGGTCGCAGAAAAGAAGCCACGGCTCGCGTCCGTTTGTATCCAGATGGTCAAGGCAATTTTGTGGCCAACAACAAGCCTCTGGAAGAATACTTTTCCCGCATCACCGATCAGGCGTATGTGGGCCAGCCGTTGCAGGTTACCGGCACCGAAGGCCGGTTTGATGTTAGCGTTCAGGTTAGCGGTGGCGGGGTAACCGGACAGGCGGGAGCAGTGCGTCTGGCTATTGCCCGGGCCTTGCTCAAAGCCGACCCCGACTATTGCCAAAGGCTGCGCCAGCATGGTATGCTCACCCGGGATGCCCGCGTCAAGGAGCGCAAAAAGCCCGGCCTCAAGCGTGCCCGTAAGGCGCCGCAGTACACCAAGCGTTAAACCGGTGTTTCGAGTGGGCTAAGGGTTAATAGTTGTACGGTGAATTGGAACACGGACACATAGCGTGTCCGTGTTTTTTTATTTGCAGTGGTTTGAGCCTGACAAATAGATTACGGGTGGTGGTCACATTGTAAGTG
This sequence comes from Anaerolineae bacterium, assembly GCA_016926805.1. Classification (GTDB taxonomy): domain Bacteria; phylum Chloroflexota; class Anaerolineae; order 4572-78; family J111; genus JAFGNV01. The sequence goes on along the minus strand of JAFGNV010000015.1, from coordinate 179 downwards.
ATACAACCCTACTTTTGCCCATCCTCCCTTTGTCCCCCCTTCTCGCGGGAAGGGGGGAAGTTAAAGAACAGGTGTCAATTTCGGGCGTATTGCGCCCGAAATTGACACCCAATTCCTTTTTCCCCTCCCCCAAATTGGGGGAGGGGCCAGGGGTGGGGGCAAAATAAAAACATCTCATC
>JAFGNV010000181.1 GCA_016926805.1 Anaerolineae bacterium | reverse complement strand
TGGGGATTTAGTGTACTGATCTTGCACCAACTTTTCTAGTGGGCATTTTTAATTGTCATCAGTGTAATTATAGTTGTCGTCGGACGCAAGTCACGGGAATACGGTCTTAATGCTCCTCCGAGCTTTCAGTCTATTTCATCTATTTGGTGTGGTGAGCATCAGCCAGTTTGCCTGCGATGCCGCCGAAGGTCTTAATGCTCCTCCGAGCTTTCAGTCTATTTCATCAAATCCTACCACGAGTTGGCAAGTTGCTGCTGCTCGGTCTTAATGCTCCTCCGAGCTTTCAGTCTATTTCATCTGAGCCGCCCGGTGGTTTGACAAAGTCGGAACGTTCCGACTTGAGTCTTAATGCTCCTCCGAGCTTTCAGTCTATTTCATCTCGACTGGGAGGCCCGACTAGAACGGTGGATTGGAGCGGTAAAGGGATGTTAAGTCTTAATGCTCCTCCGAGCTTTCAGTCTATTTCATCAAAGCGTAATGATGAGAAGTGGCCTACCGCTGTTTTGGTCTTAATGCTCCTCCGAGCTTTCAGTCTATTTCATCTAAGAAGAAATCCACTCCAGCTACCTCGGGATTATCGTCTTAATGCTCCTCCGAGCTTTCAGTCTATTTCATCTCGTCTATGCTGAGAAAGTCTTGGAGGGACTGGGGCTAGTCTTAATGCTCCTCCGAGCTTTCAGTCTATTTCATCCGATGCGGGAAATGGAGGTCAGAATGACCAAGAAGAGATTGACCGTCGTGTCTTAATGCTCCTCCGAGCTTTCAGTCTATTTCATCCAGCCAGCGAGTCCGAATAGGCTCAATGTCAACGGGGCGGTGGGTCTTAATGCTCCTCCGAGCTTTCAGTCTATTTCATCTGTTGATTTTTTGCCGTTATGGGTCAAACCCGGCAGTCCATTGTGTCTTAATGCTCCTCCGAGCTTTCAGTCTATTTCATCTACAAGTTTGACGCAACCGATTGCGGAACTTGTAGGTATCAACGAGTCTTAATGCTCCTCCGAGCTTTCAGTCTATTTCATCAAATCCAGACGACACGGTATGGGCCTACAGCACTATCTGTCTTAATGCTCCTCCGAGCTTTCAGTCTATTTCATCGCTTGTGGTAGTAGCGCATCAGACACTGGAGTTGTGCCTAGTCGTCTTAATGCTCCTCCGAGCTTTCAGTCTATTTCATCCAAAGCACCGCTGGCTGCGTTTCCGGAGCACAGGTTGGCAAGTCTTAATGCTCCTCCGAGCTTTCAGTCTATTTCATCGTGTTGGTCACGATAGCCGTGTTGTACATGGCATTTACGGTCTATGTCTTAATGCTCCTCCGAGCTTTCAGTCTATTTCATCCAATGTTTCAGCCCGATGTACCCATTCCCTGCCTTGGTCTTAATGCTCCTCCGAGCTTTCAGTCTATTTCATCAACTAAAGTAGCAGTGTTTGTAAGAACCTTTTTAATCAAAACCATCGGTCTTAATGCTCCTCCGAGCTTTCAGTCTATTTCATCGGATCTTTCCAGTGTGAGGCTTTATTACAAGCCTAGCGACAGTGTCTTAATGCTCCTCCGAGCTTTCAGTCTATTTCATCTTGAGTTTGAGGGCCTTTACCCGGGCAAGAGCCTGTTGGTCGTCTTAATGCTCCTCCGAGCTTTCAGTCTATTTCATCCTTAGGACAGACGACCCAGGTAATCCGCGGGCCTTTTTCGTCTTAATGCTCCTCCGAGCTTTCAGTCTATTTCATCATCGCTCGTATTTTAGCCCTTGCATTACAAAGCGGCACCAACGTCTTAATGCTCCTCCGAGCTTTCAGTCTATTTCATCTTGTCGATTTCGGGTAGCATCGTGACTCCTGTCACTTCGAGTCTTAATGCTCCTCCGAGCTTTCAGTCTATTTCATCTACTCGGGCGGTATTTTTAATTCGACCGCTGTTTTTTATGTCTTAATGCTCCTCCGAGCTTTCAGTCTATTTCATCTGAGCGGGTTTATTTGCTGCCAGTAGAGTAAGCCTGAAGCGAGTCTTAATGCTCCTCCGAGCTTTCAGTCTATTTCATCCTGGGGAAGCTGCACCCGAACCTCCTATGGAGGGAAAGGTCTTAATGCTCCTCCGAGCTTTCAGTCTATTTCATCGTCTTTGCCGATGGCTATGGCGATCTGTTGGTAACCCTGCCCGTCTTAATGCTCCTCCGAGCTTTCAGTCTATTTCATCTCAGCCGCGACGAAATTGTCACCAATCCGGCCATCCCCTAGTCTTAATGCTCCTCCGAGCTTTCAGTCTATTTCATCTGCATTCCTGTAGCAATTTATCAAAATATCAACGTTTCTGTCTTAATGCTCCTCCGAGCTTTCAGTCTATTTCATCCGAAGGCCTTGGTTCCGGTGGCTGCTTTGGCCGCCGAAAAACGTCTTAATGCTCCTCCGAGCTTTCAGTCTATTTCATCCTGTGGTTGCTACGGTAGAGGTGAAGGCCGAGGAGGCTGAAGCCGAGTCTTAATGCTCCTCCGAGCTTTCAGTCTATTTCATCCCTCTCTCTCCCCTACCCAACTGCAAACATTTGGCCTTTTTGCTTTCTTTGGGTCATTTTTTGGTCTCCTTTCTGCGTTTGAGGCAAATTGTTTGGTTTCCGAGCATCGTTTCCCGGCTGCCAGGCCCGGCCATGCTCGTTTTTGGCCCCCTGTCCAGGGGGGCCACCCCCTGGCTCCGCCTGGGGGTCTTCAACCCCATCTCTCGCCCCCAGGCGGGCCAGAGTGGGAGATCGATTCCGGCGAGCCCGGCCATCCGGCGAGCCCGGCGCTGAAATCGACCGGCCGATGACCGCCAGCGCCCGGCCCGACCTCACCCACGCCGGGTTTAGGCGCTGGTTTGGCCCGGTTATGTCAAATAGAATCCGGGCATGGCCGGGGGGTAGGGTGGTTTGGAACATGTTCGGATTTACGATTGTCGATTGACGATTGGCGATTTGTAATTTGCCATTGTCTCGCCTATACCACCGTTACTTCGGTTTCGTGCAGCAGTTCCGGGCCGCTGGTCACCTGCACGCCTTGCAGGCAGGCCTGGCACATGGGATAGTAGCGCACCCGGTCGAGCCGGGGTTTGATCACTTTGGTCACGGCTTTTTTCATTTTCTTCAAACCGGCCTCGTCCAACAGGCATTCAAACACGCTATATTGCACCGGCGTGCCAAAATCTTTCAGCGTATTGTGCAGTTTGGTCCGCCGTTTGTCGTTGCTGATGTCGTAGACGACTAAAATGAATTGTCTGGACATGGCGATTGTCGATTTATTTTACCAAAAACGGCTGGTACTCGTCAATCTCAGCCTGGATCAACTTGGCCAGTTGGCGGGCCTGCACTTCAAAAATCTTTTGATAGCTCAAGGCGCGTCCGGCGGTGGGGTGATACACCGATGTGTTGAGCCGGCGCGTATATTGTTCAAAAAAAACCCGCCGGCCGCGCCGGGTCAAATAAATGCCCTGCTCCGCCGGACCACCGGCTTCAAAATCCTCCCCGGTCAGCATGCGTTTGTTGACCAGGGTCAGCACCACCGAGTCGACCACCAGGGGCCGGAATTCCTCCATTAAGTCCAGGGCCAGGGCGGGCCGGCCATAGCTGGTTGGCCCGTGGAAAAAACCGCAGTAGGGGTCTAACCCCACAATTTCCAGGGCCGTGATCAGATTGCCGGTCAATAAGCTGTAGCCCAGGCCAAGCAAGGCGTTCACCGGGTCCTGGGGCGGCCGGCGCGTGCGCGCCCCAAAAGGCAACCGTTCCTGGATGGCCGCGCGAAACACGGCAAAATAAGCCTTGGCCCCCCGGCCTTCCTGGCCCATTAGGGCCGCAATATCGGCGCTGCGACCGGCTTCGCGGAGGCACGTTTTCAGGCGCTGAATCTGCTCCGGCGCGGCGGCGGCGCCTCCGCGCATCATCCGGCGGGCCATAGTGCGGCTGTTGCGCAGCTTGCCGCCCACAATCGCCCGGCTCAGGCGCAGGCAAAACGGGGCGTCTTCCGCCTGCCGGTATTGCTGGCGGCGCAGCGGCAGATTTTTGCCGGTGGGCGGGGTCAACCGGCCCCGCAGTTTACCCTGCCGGGTCAAAAAGGTCAGGCCAATATCGTTATCCAGCAACGACAACATGGCCGGTGTGGTCGCGCCCGCCCAGCCCACCAGCACCACCTCACTCACCCGCACCAGGGGTACCACCAGCAGGGTCTGGTCCTCCGGGTCAACCACCCGCAGTCGCTTGTATTCTTTTTCCAGGCGCGCGCCCGGCTCGGTTACGTATAAAGTGGCCATCACTCGTATCCCTCCGGCCCGTACCGGTAAAACAGCTTCCAACCCCGATCATCGCTGACTTCAATGCGTTGCTCCTCCCACTCAAAATAGAAAAGATCGCCCTCAAAGATGCAGCCCAGGTATTCAAAGCCCTGGTCAAAGGTGGTAATGGTTGTTTTGTTGGGTTCCAAATCTAAAAGCAGGGTTGCCAACGTTTCCTCCACCACCTGCAAAGCCGCTTCAGCCTGGGCCTGGCTGCGGCACAGCACAATGAAGTCATCGGCATAACGCACGTATTCCCAATCACTTAGTTGGGCCCAATCCTCCGATTGGGCCCAATCCTCCGATTGGGTATCAGCCTCCCTCAAACCGAAGCCGGGCAAAGTCCGGGTCATCACCAAATCCAGGTAATGCAGGTAAATGTTCGACAACAGCGGCGAGATAATGGCGCCCAACGGCGTACCGGCGGCCCAATCCGGGTCGGGGCAGCCCTCGTTGAGCCAGAGCACAATCAGACGCAACAAAGGTTCATCGTTAATGGTTTCCCGCAAAAAACGCAAGAGCAGGTGGTGATCCAGGCTATGAAAAAAATCGTCGATATCGGCGTCTAACACCCACCGCCGGCCCAGGTCGCGGGCCTGCACCACCCGTTCCACCGCCTGCTGCACCGAGCGGCCCTGGCGGTAGGCAAAACTGCAATCCAAAAAACAACGTTCGTAGAGGTCGTCCAGCACCCGCAGTACGGCTCGCTGCAACACCTTGTCTCGCACGGTCAGGTTGCCCAACAGGCGCGGCGAGCCGTCTCGCTTGGGAATGGTAAAACGTTGCAGCCGATCCGGCCGGTAGCGGTTGGCCCGTACCGCCTGGCGCAGCTCCATCAGGTTCGCCTCCCAGTGGCGGGCAAACTCCTCCAGGGTTATTCCGTCAATGCCGGGGCTGCCTTTGTTATCCACCACCTCCTCCCAGGCCCCGGCCAGGTTATTCAGGCTGGTGATTTGGTTAAACAAACGTCCCATTCAACAACCCCCAGGGCGCGATGTCGTCAGCCTAAAATCGTAAATCCGAAATCGTAAATCCGAAATCGTAAATCGTGGGTCATCGTTTGGCCCGGGCCTGGTTGCGGATCTCCCGCAGCGATACAATCTGGGCCACCTCGTATTTTTCCTCGGCCTCAACCAATGTTGGGCGCAGCCGCACCATATCGGGAAAATACCCCAACCGGCCATGCAATTCGGCCAGCAGCACCGACCAGACCGGCGCATAACCGGCCGGCACCACCACCATGGGGAAGATTTGCCACTCGCTGGGCAAAAGATCAATTCTCTCCAGGTGATTGATAGCTTCGGCTACAAAATCCTTATCTTCCGGTACATTACCCAACCCGGCGTCAATCACCTCGAGGGTGGGCCAATTCATTGCAGTCCGAATGGCCTGCCGCTGGCTGGGCATAATCGGATGGGCCGAGAAGTTGAGCACCAGACAGCGCTGGCCCGGCGCCACTGCTGTCCGACCCAATCGCCGCCGCAGCCAGCGCATCAGTTGGCGCGCCAGGCGCGCCAGCCAGGGAATGTTCTTGGTAAAAACGTATTCCAACAGTTCAATCACCGCCACCACCCCGGTGATAATGGCACAGATAGATAAGATATTTTGGAGTGTCATTTCAATGTTCCTTTTTGCGATTTACGATTTGCGATTGGCAATGTGCGATTTCGGGCCTACTTACCCCGTTTTTGTCTGGCTTTATCGCGGATGGCTTGCAGATTCACAATCTCCGCCACCTCATACTGCGGCGGTAGGCTATTCTCCACCGGCCGCAGCCGCACCATCGATGGAAAGTAGCCGCAGCGTCCGTGCAGCTCGGCCAGCACTGCCGCTGCCCCAAAATTCAGACTGGGCAGATTCACCACCAATGGCGACTGCTGCCACTCGATGGGGGTCAGGCCCAAGCCATCCACCAGGGTGGCTGCTTGTTCGGCAAACGGTTGATCCACCTCAAAGTGGACCATTCGCTCGATCAGGCGGGTGATGGTTTGGTTGGTCATCGTTTCGATAGCTGCCCGCTGGGCGTCGGTGAACGGGTGGGAGAGGTTGATGAGAATCATCGGTTAAGCGTCTCCCAGTTCGGCTTTGATTGCTTGCACCAGTCTCTGTTGTTCAGCCACAGTCAACGTCTTAGTCTCGCCGTAGTCAGGTAACTCGATCACCTTTACGTGCCGGGCGTCGGCCAGATCACGTAGATTGGTCAGTTTCTCCCAAGAGGCATCAACCACCAAGAATTTTTTGGTATATGTGCCCAAGTACTTCTGCCCAGCGGCGGTGTTAAGCTGGTCAATCCCTTCTTTCCTCTTCGCCTTGCGCCCGGTTTTGGCCTCAACAATGCCCACCTGATTGCCGGTGCGTATCACCAAATCCAGGTCCAGGCTGCCGGTTGGGCCTTGCACTGCCGCTGCGATTTCGTCCACTTTGCCCTTCAGCGCATCTAGAAGCGTTTGCTCAAAGGCTTCCTTAACCTCACGAAACTGGTAATCGTCCAGGTAAGCCCGCAAGTAGTCGTCAATGGTGATCACGGCAGGAATGATGGTATCCCGCTGTAACGTGGCCAGCCGGTGCTCAAACGCATATTGGCGCAGGCGGCTCTGACTGTGCTCGCTCTCCAGGTAAAGAAATTGGCTAGCCTGATCAACGGCCACCTGATAGGCCGCAAACGCCATCGTCTTGGTGCCGCCGGTCAGGTTGAAAACAGTTTCAGCCCACAACCACCCCAACACTTCTATTCTCTCTGTCAGCTCCTGATAAATGGCTGAAATATCGTAGGGATCAACGTCACTGAAAAAGACCTTGGCCTTTGGTCTGATGATCCGGGCCAGGCGCGCCGCTGTCTGTTCGGTGCGTTTGGTTCGCACCAACAAAACCTCGGTCGGCTGATCGTAACGAATCGGTAGCAGGTTAGGAATGGGCTGCTCGCCCATCAAGGCTACCATTTTATTGCTCATGCTGCCTCCGATCCTTTAATTCCATCAACACCCACCCCAAGGGCAGGCTGGGTATTGGTTTATAAGTCTATCTTATCAGTATCCAGTTTATCTCTAAGAGCCTGAATATCAATCAGCGGTGCGTCACCACGCTGCACCAGGGTTTGGAACAAATTACCTTCCAGCCGACCAATGGTTTGGTAGCCGGCTTCAGTCAGGCGAACCCGGCCGGTTTCCTGGTTGTTTTCAGCCAGCTCCCAGTCAAGGTCCCGGCCCATTTTGCGGAGCCACTGTTTCTGGAACAACTCTAACTGCATCAATTGGAACGCTTCGGGAAATTGGCTTTGCAGGGCATAAAAAAGCTGAGCGGTTTCCCACCACTTGTCTTCGGCGGCCAAGAAGAAGAGTAGATGGCGGTAACGTTCATCAAAGTTGGTTTTTACCAGAGGCACGTCGCGCCAGTGATTATCCACAAAACGACGGTAATCCGTGGTAACAGGTTGCAGATATTTGCGGTCGTCGCCGTCGGTAAAAATGTAATAAAGGTTGCTGATCAGGCCGCTTAAAAAAGTTACCTCCAATAAGGCGGCATTAAGAATATTGGTGCCGCCGGTAAGATTGGCCCACAAAGTTTTGCCCAGGTCGTCAGGCCGGCCCAGGGCCAGCACGGTTTCGGCAATAACCCGGAAGCAATCGTTAAAATCATTTACATTGACTTGCCGGACGTAGAGCGTGGTCTTATGGGCGTCGCGCAGGGCTTTTTCCACAAAATCGGCAACAATGTCATTCACGCTGTGCCGCTCTTTAGGATAAACGTGAATAGCCTCGCGCGAACCATATTTATTGTAAATAGTTTCGTAGGCCGCGTGGCCTTTATAGGCCCGCCGCATGGGGTCCGACACAAACAGCACAATGGCTTCAACCGGGTAGCCCAATCGCCGCGGCAGCACCGATTTTTCTAGCCGTTGGCCGTTATCTTGCTGTTCTGCAAAAACGTGTTCGAGATGAGCCAGCGGAGCCGTTACCGCGCCGGGCGAACGGCCCGTTGGGGCCAGGTGAATAATGCCCATAATGCCTCCTTATCTCAGGATTTAGCCACGCCTGACATCTTTGGCCTGCCAACCTTTTCCACCCCTTTGAACCATAAAACTGACCTTTTCGCCTTTTTGCAAGGGTGGTCCATCCACATCAGAAACATGCACAAAAACATCCTCGCCGCCGCTATCGGGTTTGATAAAACCATACCCTTTGGTTGTATTAAATTGTTGCACTCGACCCGTCTGGCGGCCTTGTTTGACCGGCGCAACCGTTTTGGGGGTGACTGAAATTGCGGCTGATTCAAATTTGAAATTGGCTGGAGCATGGCTTCGCGCCGCTTCCGGCGGAAAGAGTTGTAGCCAGCCCAAAAGATCGGCCGGTCGGCCATTGCGCCAGATTGCCCGGCGGGTTTTGGGAAAATTGCCCGGCACGGTGTTTTTCCACTTGCGCATGGTGCTGACCGCCTGGCGGAATATTTCGTACACTTCAGGATCACGAGTAGCCAGCCACAAATCGGCGGTAATAGAAAGCAGACCCTGTCCCCCGCCCAAACGCAGCAACGGGGTTTGAGGCGTGTTTTTTTGAGCCAATGCGTCAGCCCGGTGGGTCAGTTCTCGCTCCCCTTGCCGGTCAAAGTAAGCCGCTTCGGTTTCCAGGATAGCCGCCGCATGTTTGTAGCAAGCTTCCATCAGGGCTGCCAGGCTGATAGACTGTTTGAAGCCTAATTTGTTCAACAGTTCAGGCTGGTCCGCCACCACTTCCAGCCGAAATTGGCCGGATTGCTCATCTGGTAGTTGCAGTGTCTCCAAAACCGTGTCTGTAAATTTTCTGGTTCCCGCCGATTTGGAATGTTCCAAACGTAGCCAGCCCGGATCAAATGGATCGCTGTCGCTCACCCGCAGCAGGCGCAGCAGGTCATACTTGGCATCGTTTTCTCGCCCGCGCAAGAGCCTTGCTTCAATGGTATCAATCACCTCGGGTAATCTCTTTTCAATCTTTTTATAATTATTAGCTATTGGCTTCAAGTCTTGAATAGCCTGCGCCAGGAGGCGATAATTATTCTCATCCTCCAGCAAAGCAAACAGCCAGGCGGTACGCAGAGCGCCCTTAATCTCGGTACCAGGCAAATAGGGTCTGTTTTCAACGTCTTTACAACAGGCCCGGAAACCATTGTGATCCAGATTGGTTTGTGTTTGCACTTGATAAGCTACACATCCCCTGGTTTTGATTATCTGCACCGCATCCAGGGTTGGCATTTTTTCCTGCACAAAATTTTGAATAGATAAACGCGCCTCCAGATTGCGCTGCTTAGTTTTTAACGGACGCCGACGTTCGTCAAACCTGTCTAGCTTTTCCATCTCTTCATTTAGTTGCGCCATCTGTTCCATAATAGGGTCTATCCAGGACAAGAACAATACTCGCCCCTGTTCCGACAATGCTTGCTGAAAGAACAGGTTTTCGTCCACCATGTAGACCCATTTCTTGTCGGCCACAAAAGAGAGTGGCTGAATGGTCTCGCCATTTCCGGCAAAAACCGGGCTGGCTGTCTTAAATTCAATTGGTATCGGCTTAGGTTCATACCTCATACGTCGCCTCCTAACCTGGCAAACACTGGCACGGCCATGCCATTGTAATAGACCGCGCGGCCGTTAACTTCATCCAACCTGGATAAACTGCCGTAAATGGCCTGTTTTCGTCGAAATTCAAAGACCGAGCCTTCGGTAAAAAATTTAAGGCCGCCGATGTAAACTCGCTGTTCCTGGCCCGGAAATTTATTTTCTGCTTTTTGGCGCGTTACTTTCAACGTGTATCGCTGGGGTTGGGCTTCAATTTGTCCTTGCTCAAAATTCGGCACGTAGTGAGATAGGGTCACAAAACTGTCCGCGTCGGGCGCGTCCGGCAGCAAGTTGGGCGTTGCCTGCCAGTGAAAGTCAAAGTGGCCTTTGCCGGTGGTACGTTTGCCGCCCAGGCCGGTGTCGGCCAGGTAGCGAAAGGCGGCTTGCAGCCAGCCCCAGGCTTCGGCATCGACGCGAGCAGCAAACCACAGGCCCACCCGCTCCGACTGATAAAGTGTCTGTGTCTCGTGAAAGAGCAGCCCTTCCGCCGTAGAACCGGCGACCCGGTCTACGGCATTGCGCTGCACGTCGGTGGTAGACCACAGGTTTCCCGGGTCGCCGGTTCGTCCCCAAATCTGCCGGTATTCTTTATCCAGCCACAGCGCTGTGCCAACCTTTTTTACTTTTTGTCTCACTTCTTTTGCCAGAGCTGCATGATCCCATTCCCCGGTGCAAATGCCGTTAAACAGCCCTTCCGACACATAAGCTGCCTGCTGTACCGGCTTAATCTGTTCGGACACAATCTCTTTAATGGCCCGTTTAAAGTGGATGCCGGTATGCCCACTTGCTTTAGCCATTTCTTGTACCTGGGCCATTGTTATCGGCGGCAGGAGGGGTTTGGGGAACAGGCGAATAATGTCGGCGGGGCCGAGATTGTCCGGATTTTTGGCTGCCGCTTCCGGCTTGACCACAAAAGGGAAGGCCGAACTAAAAGCAAAGCGAGGGTTCTGGCTAAAACCGGCCAATAGGTCGCCCACATTGACCATGCCCAGCGTGTCCAGCGCCCAGCACATGGCCCCAAACAGCTTTTGCGAGGTGATGGAGCCAAGATGCGCACCTCTGGGCTGGAGCAATATCAGGTAGGTGTCCATGGCCTATACCTTCCAATCTTCCACCTTAAAGTCAGAAACGATTTGTTTCATAGCCTTTTTCTCAATAACCGAAACAGGTTTGGCCGATGTGCCGTTCCGGTAATATTCAACCGAACGCCATTCGGCTTTTAATTCTTTGAACGCAATTACGCCGTGACCGCGCGAGCCGCCGCCGCCCAGGGCGCTGTCTTCCAGCATGGCCATTGCGGTAAAGAGATGCTTCAGCAGGGCGCGATCCTCCTCCCGATAAACGTCAAAGATGACGGTGAAATCAAATTCGGCCCCGGCCGGCACGCGCTCGATGGGACGGGGGTTGGCGACAGCGGTTACACGATCTATTGCGTTTTCAGTTTTGGCTTCGGTAAAAATACCTTCCCCCAGCCATTGCGGTAATTCGGTAACGCTCTTACTGGTTAGAAAAGAGTCGCGTACCGACAGGCGGGTCGGTCCGGCCATTTCACGCACATCGGCCTCGTTATTGGCTGGCCCAAATATCCGGCAGGCTTCACATTTGCCACAAAAATGCGGTCCATAGGTTTCATTTTCTTTATCCGGGTTCTTTTTCTCTATTTTTCCCAGGTTCCATTCAAGTAAATGCCGCAACTTACCTTTAAGCGATGAACCGGGAATATAGGGCTGGTCATTGAGCGGGTTAACAACCACCGGGTTATCCATCCCGCCAATTTCAAAGCCTTCGGTATTGCCGCCAATGTGCAGGCCGGTTTGGCAGTGGATTTTGCCTTGCAGAATATATTTACCCAAAAATTTCCATTGCGTGGTCATCAGTTTTCAGTCTCCTTTGCTGTAATACTTTTGATAGGCCAGAATGGCGGTCAGAAATTCAGTGAGCCGTCTGAAGTCGCCTACGGTTTGCAGTTTATCCGGTTTAAGGCAAAGCTTTAACACGTCATAAAATTCGGGAGGCATCAATTTCCGCCCAACAGCATAAGCCAGATTGGGCGTAATCAAACTGATCTCTGCCCGAAACCCGTCCAGATTATCGCCATCCGGCTTGCCTTTGAGTTTGCGCTCAATTTGCTTGAAGGCATGAAAAACCTTACGCATCTGAGTAGGATTCAGATCTTTCTTGAACTTCTGGGCCATCACATCGGCTACCGCGCCCTCATCGGCAAAATCCTGGGGCGATAATATGGCCGATAGAGGTCCTTTTTCATCTTTAAGCTTTTTTTCTAAGTCAGGGATAGTGGTGATAGTCATACTCTGTTACTCCTTTCTTGTTTTTAAACTCACATAAGATAATGGAATCTGGATGCCGGGCCAGGCATCCAGCAGCCGCCGTTTGTATTTTTCCCGCACCTCAACCGGCAGGCGGCGGGCAAACAGGTAAAGCAGTTGAGGCGCGATAATGGGTTTGGTCTTGCCGTTACGCATTTTGAGTTCTTGCTGCTTGCGCAGTCGCAGCATATCGTGGATCAGCGTGCGGGGTATCTGGCCCGCATCATCATACAGGTCGCGGGCCAGCCGGTGCAGCTCATCAAAGCTGGTTGCGCCCTCATCGCGCCAGAGGACCGTCTGGTCAAACAGGGTCAGGCGATTGCGTCCCTTGTTTTTGGATTGTTCCAGGGCCTCCCCAACCAGTTCCACGAAGCGCTGCACCGGGAAATGCGGCTTAACCAGGGTAATCCCGGCAGAGAGGGTAATGTTGGGATTTTCACAGGTATAAACCCGAAAATCCCGGTAAAGCTGTTGCGCCAGTTCAACGGTCTGGTCCCAGGGACCGATGATGAGCAGGTCGTCGCCGCCGGCGTAGACGATATAAAAGAGGCTGTCCAGGCGGTCCAGATTGACCGGGCCATCCTCGTCGCTCTCCTGGCGTAGTTTCTGCAAGGCTTGCTGTAGGTCAGCTTTGCGCTCCTGGTTTTTGGCTAAATCCTCCTGCCACCTTATTGTCAATTTCCGGCAGAGGGTGTTCAAGTAGCCGCCAAAAAAGTGGTCAAACATGTGGCTGAGCGCAGCCGTACGAGAAATAGTCAGCGGCGCCAACCCCAGGCTAAAAATCAAGCCCAGGTGGTCCACGTCGGCTTTCAGCACGCCTAATAGTTTTGTTCCAACACTGAGTTCGGCCATCTCTTCAAAGCTAAAGACCTGACCATCGGGATGTAAGAGTTCCTCAACAATCTCTGCGGCGCGGTCATCATAATCTTCAAAGCTAAAGACCTGATCATCGGGATGTAACGGAGCAGCGTTGGCCAGGTAGAATTGGGCCGGGGCGGTTTGGGCAGGCCACTTTATCGCCGGGGACAAAGATGTATCATTGAGGCTATAAATAACGGCCTCGACCCCGGCCTGGTCAACCTTGGCCAGCAGTTCCTCTACCTGCGCTTCACTCTTTAAAAGGGCCACTTGCACATTTAACGGTTCGGCAAACTTTATCCAGGCCGTCTTGGAAGTCTTCAAGGGTTGGGCGTTATAGAGCCGGGCCAGGTAAGCTGCGCGGGGCAGCGATTGTCCTATTTCTAAATGAAGCTTGCACAAATCACAAGTTGGGCTACCTGCCTGAGTGGGGGTCAAGCCGCAAACATCACAAACGTGCTTGAATTTTTCTGGGATAAAGAACGCTTCATTGAGAACCCCGCTGAACTTTTGCTGTTTAGCCGCCGTCAGTTTTTTGTCCAGGGTCGCTGTCGCCCGGCCTAGGTCTCTAAAGTCGCCGGGCAAGAGGTTCTCACAGGCCAGCACCAGCCCCACCGTGCCGTAGAATTTTTCGGCCAGCCACTCCTGCAAATCCTGTTGAAGTTTGTGTACCTTTTCGCCAGTTTTGTGATCTATCGGCAGCAGCAGGTCAAACCGTCCCCCGCCAATAAAAAGAACATTGGCTGGGGTCAAATCCAACTCACGCAGAAACCAATCAGCGATCACCTCAGTGAGCAAACTAAGATAAAAGGAGCGTCCCCGTAGTCGTTTGGCCGTGGAGCGATGGGATTTATCGCGCTCCGGGGTAACGATGCGGTAAATAAAAGATTGGATGCCGGACAGGTCGGCCCGCAGGAGTTGAGCAACCGGGCGGGTGTCGTCAAAAATTCGAGGCGACCTCATCTGATGCAATTCTTCCAGATGGTCAGGATGCTCGCCTGGCAGGCGCAGCAAACAGGGGGCAATAGCCGCCGTTACTTTGAGATGGTCATATAGAGATACATCCGGCACGGTGCGCTTGTCTTTATGTTTCTCATCACTCCAGGGCGTAGCCGAAGGAATTTGAGTGGTGTAGAGCCGCAAGGTACTCATTAAGCCGGTAAAACGGCTGTAAGTATCTATCGGGGAGGGGAAGGATTGCATGGCCTCTGTAAACTGCGACCAGAGCTTTATATAATCATCTCGCCCCACTTCAATACCCTGTTTTGGAAAAATGGGAGGAGTATCTACTTCAGGGGCAATAGTTAATGCTCGCAATGGAAATTTCCAACCTGTAACCTGATATTCCCTGTCCAGTTCAACTGTGGCCGTTACAGGGATTAGGCCGGTAACTTCCGGGGCGCTCTGTTCAGGATGGCCGCTTAACCGTTCGGCCGAGACCAGCCAGTCGGCCACAATAACGGCTTTGACGATTGGTTTGCCGGTTTCTTCTTTTTTGTCAGAATGATGAAATTTTATAACATCTCCAAGATCATCTCGCCAATCAAACGGTACCAGCGAAGAAAACACTTCCTGTAAAACTTCTTCACCTACTATCGTGTGTTTTCTGGACCTTACTTCTCGCCGTTGAGCAAACTTACCAATATCGTGCAACAGTCCGGCTAAAGCTATTTTGAATACAACTTCTCGCATACAACCTCCTCTCTTGTCTATAATATCGTATCTGATTATGACGCATTTTGCATCAGAAATCCCTCCCAAAAACATCAGAGATACCTCTGATGTTTTTTAATTAATTATGTGTTATCCTTAAATCTCAGGAACGGACCAAAATTGTCTCGCAAAAAGTGGTAATCCAGCCAATGGTCATCCGGCAGGCCCCAGGCCACCCGGCACTCGGCCAAAATGGCGGTCTTATGCGTATCGAGTGTTTTGATGGAAATAGCCAGCGTATCGGCCACTTCTTGGGGCGTCTGGCCGTCGGCCAGCAAACGCAGCACTTCTCGCTGCCGTAAGCTCAATTGCGCCCACACGGCCTGGCACGGCTCCTGTTCGGTTTTCTTCAGCGAGTCCGGTTGTAACAAGGTCGCGTACTCGGCCTGGGCCAATTGGCGCAAAATGGGGAACTGCGTGCCCAGCGGCACCAGGGGCACCTGGATCAACCGCACGCCATCTTCGGGGCGGGCGTGCATCATGGCGCCCTCCTGCGCCTGTTCCAAAAAAGCCTCGGGAGTGTAAATATGCCACATTTTATCCTGGTAATTAAAATGCAGCAACGCCGCCGAAACCAACACCAGCGCCATCACCCGCCGCCCCCCACTCACGCACACGTGCAGTTGCTGGCGTTCGTTCTTTAAGGTGATGATCAAGTCTCGCAGCATTTCCCAGGTGGCGTTGGCGTCGGCCTCGGTTTGAATATCCGGCAAACGGGTCAGCTCATCTCGAATGGGCATTGGCCGCAAGCGACAGGGATGGTTAGCGTGAAGGTAGTAGTCGCCGACAAACTCTGCCGAGAGCCTGTCCAGGGCACGATTGACCCGGCTGCCCTCGGCAGATAGAAAGGGCACAATCACTTCATGAATGTTCTCACCCCGCGCCAGCAGTTCATCCAGGGCAAATGTCACCAACTGGGGTTGTCCCCCCAGGGTGGCAATCATTATAGAGCCGTGGTTCCTATCCATAGGTCCATCCTGTCGCCATCAAAATCATCGGCTCATTATAGAAAGCGAGCTACATCTAATGGCCAATAGAGTTACCAGTCGCTTTCCAGCCATTCTCATTGGTGGGCCACCCCACGCCGGAAAATCGGTGCTGGCCCGCAGCCTAAAAGAAGCCCTGACCAAGGCCGGTATTCAACATTATTTACTACGAGCTGCCCCTGATGGTGAGGGTGATTGGTTTCACGAGGCCCCTCCCGCTGTGGCCGAAACCGAGCGACGCAAAGGAAAATTCACGCCAACCTGGGTCAAGCAAATGTGTCGCGACATTGCTTACCGCCCTCTCCCTTTTCTGGTCGATGTTGGCGGCAAACCAGAATCGTGGCAGGAAGATATTTTTGATCTGTGCAGTCACGCCGTCTTGCTGGTCAAAGACGCCGAATCAGAAACTTATTGGCAGGCAATGATGGAAAAATATCACGTGCCGATCATTGCTATCTTAAAGTCGCGTTTGGTTGGTCAATCTGAGTTAGAAGTTGAGTATCCTATCTTGCAGGGAGTTATTACCAATTTGGAACGGGGTCAACTGGTTGAAGGATCCGTATTTGAGGCTTTGGTGACACGTATAAAAGCCCTCTGCAATTACAGCTATGATGAGCTATTGAACATCCACCAACAGCAAGCACCCACTGATCTGGTGGTTGATCTGGTTCGTCTTTACCGGCAGCTGTATCCCTCCCGTTCAGGCTACCGGTGGCATCCTGATGACATTCCACCTGTTCTCGATTATCTTCCCCAAGATACTCCGCTGGCGCTGTATGGACGAGGTCCGGCCTGGTTATATGCCGCGATAGCGGGCTACATTTCCCCCAACCCTTTTTACCAATTCGATGCCCGCCGTGGTTGGGTTGAACCGGTCATTTTTGTCGACGCTCGCCCCATAAAATCATCACTCGCGCTTACTACCGAACAAACGGAACACTACCTTCATTTAAAAGTGGACCTACCTGCTGATTATCTGGAATATGAGCCGGAACTGTCTCTTTCCCTGCCCCCAGTTCCGTCAACTCATGGGGTGATTCTAGACGGCAAATTACCCACCTGGCTCTACACCGGCCTGGCCCTTTTTTATCGACGGGCGTGCTGGGTGGCTATCTATTATCCTCATCAGCACCGGGCCATTATTGTCGCCTCGCAGCAAACAGACCAACACCCCCTCGGTGAATCAATCGAGATCGCCTAAAAAAAACCGCATCGTCCAATAATGAGCGATGCGGTCAGCAAGTCACAAATATACTACCGATGTCCGACGTCAGGTTATGAATTTGCCTGCGAACGTTTCGAGTGTGCATGATTGGTGGTCATTCACCTGAATGGGCGTCTTCCTCGCCCACCAATGAAGTCACTTAAGTATATTATCAATTCAGCCAAAACGCAACACCTATAACAAATAAATGGGCCGGGTAACCGAACAAACTATTGACAAAACCTATATTTTATGTTAATATAGTAAGTGTAACCCCAAATATTATCCCTCTTAACCCTCTCCAAAGAATATTACAGTTAAACCAACCTAATATCACTAAAATCTTGCCTGAAGAAACAGACCTTCGGGTTTATTCTATTTTGTCCAAAATATTAACCAAGACTATCCATAAGAAAGGAGCATTTAACGATGAATATCCATATCCCCTTCATTAATAATGAAGCCTACACTTTCACCGATGAAAAAATCATCATCCCCAATCGTGGCGAAGCCGTCACCATGTCTGCCGCCGACAAATGGCAGGTGCTGCACGACTGGCAACAATTCCTACTCAACGGCTGTAAGAAATTGTTCTTTACGCCAACACTGCACCGCTACCTGGTGACCTATTGTGACTTCAACGGATACAACCGCGAGCAGTTCTGGCTGACTCATTGCGCCGGTTCGGCAGGCCGGCTCAAAGCATTGATGGCTCAATTCGGCGGGGATCGGCGCAGCGCCGAACACGGCAATTATCAGTGGCTGAACGGCCCGACCGCCGACCTGAAAGAAGCCATGTGTCGGGAAGCCAGCCTGCTGTACCCCCCGCTGATTCAGGTATTGGAAGACCTGGAAATCAAACACCGGGAAATGATCACCGCCTGGCACGACTTTGCCCTAAACGCCAACATCACCGATGCGGCATTGCCGCCGCATTACCAGATCAGCGAGAACACCCGCCATCTATTGGCCTATGCTGCCCAAATTGCGCTCAAGCACCAACGCCCCCTGACCGGGCTGCAATTGATGTTCCCGTTGGAATACCAAGCCCTGTTAAAACCGGTGCCGGTGGCCGCCGGTGAAATGATCAACGGAGGCTGAAATGAACCACCAAAATAGTGAGAAACTGTACTGGAAAGACGCCCTGCGTCAGGTGCAAACCGAACTTGACGACGAGGTGGCCGTCACTCAAAACCGGCGCTGGGCCAGCGCCTTCCGGCAAGCGGAAGCCGATCTGACCAGTCCCGGCGCCGTGGTCTGGCTGCCGGATGAAATCGCCGACGTTCTTTATCGTCACCCACGCGCTGAGTCTACCCAGGCCAATACAACCAGACCTCACGCCTGGGCCTGGCTTTTGCTGCTGCCCTTGCTGTTCGTGCCGGTCATCATCAGTACTCTGCTGGCCTATCGACGCATTGTGAATCCAATCCGGTAACGTTCCTCTCCTGTCAGGCTATCGTCATTCTTCGCAAGGACTGGTCTGAAGTCTCCCACATTGCTCTCAAAACCCAATCAAATATTTCAGCGGAGACTGTCCGAACCCCATCAGGTGGTGTCGTGTGTCCTCCGCCTTTTTACTTTGTCACAAATGCTTTTTCGCCAAAGGAGGTGATGTCTATCGCCCACTCTACGTTTCGTATTCAGTCAACTCACCCAAACATTCAATCCAAACCATATTATTAAAGAAAGGAACTGTAAAAATGAATACCCAAACAACCACCTCGGAACAACGCCGACCCCACATCGGCCTATTTTATGTACAAGGTTTAGCCCTGTATCTCTGGTTCCGCCTGGTCGGCCTGGGCGAAGCGGTCCTCCGCCTGCTGACGGCGCCGTTTCGCTGGGTTTTACATCCTGTCATCGTTCGCTGGCCCCGGCTGAAGGCCTGGTTGATCCGTCATCAGCGCCGCCTCATCTGGTCTATCGTGGCCTTAGTCGCCCTATCCTTTCTGGCCGGCGGCGTGGTGACCTTCTACCTGTGGCGGCACGAAGTATTAAGTCTGGCGGTTCGCTTCCAGCGTTCCTTGAGTCGGCTGTTCCGCAAAGCCACGCCGGTCATCATCGCCACCGCGCCGGTGACGGCTGAAACCGTCATCGCCAACCCCGTGCCCGGTGCGGACGGCGCCGGCCAGTAAAACAAACGCTAAACCAATATTGACAACACAATGAAAACAATCTGTTTATCAGGAGAAAAAAATGCAAGCCGATTTTTTTGATCAACCAGCACAAGGCCAGGTTTCCTCGGCCTCCGCCCCAGACCGACCCGCCCCCCGGCGGGTCTTTTTGTACGACAACCAGGTCTTTGAGGACCCGGGGCCGGAGTATTCGGTGCAGGATGTGCTCAACTTCCTGGCGATGACCTATCCCGAGCTCGGCAACGGCACCTGGCACAGCCGCACCATTCCCGACGGCCCGGCTGGAGCCGTCGAGGAGATCACCTTTGTCAAAGTCACCGGCGAAAAGGGCGGCCAGGTCACCATCTACGACCTGCCATCTGACAGCCCGCCGCTGCTGCCAGCTCCTACAGATAACCACTCTCCCTACCGGCGGGTCTTTTTGTACGATAGCCAGGTCTTTGCCGATCCGGGCCCGGAATATTCGGCGCAAGACGTGCTCGACTTCCTGGCAATGACGTATCCCGAACTCGGCAACGGCACCTGGCACACGCGCACCCTACCGGATGGTACCGAGGAGATCACCTTCGTCAAAGTCACCGGCGAAAAGGGCGGCGGTGTCGCGCCGCGCCAACTGGTAGCCTGCCTGAACCAACTGCCTCCCACCCAGTTGCAGGCCATCACCCTGCTCGACCGGATCAGGGCTATGGAAACCGACGACCAGCAGGCCTTCAGCGTCAGCCATCTGCTGGCGCTGACCCCGGAGATCGAGAGCGCGCTGCACCAGGCCGAACGTATCGCCACGACCAGCCAAAGGATCGGACAACAATGTTTACAACTGACGCCGATACCCCATCCAAAGATTCCGCTGGGCTTTTGACCCAACCGGGCCAGGTGATCCGTCCCCGGGCCTGGCTGGGGCGGCTGCGGCCGGTCACCCTGACCGGCTTCCAATATCGCCTGGGCGAGTACGAACGGCTGGGCCGGGGACTGCGCCTCATCGAGCAGTACTTTCCGGCAGCGCTGGCCGACGACGGCGATCTATCCGGCAAAGGTTGGTGGGAAGTACTCGCTCACCTGGCCAACCTGGTCGAAGAAGCCGACTGGTTCACCATCAACTGGCCGGTGCTCAACGATGCCTGGTCCCACTGGATGGAGAATCCGGATGAAGAACGGGGCGATCACCTGGCCGTGTTCTTACATTACGTTCCGGTCACCCTGTACGGCTTCACCGACACCGAGTCCCTGTTCGACTGCCCGCCGATGGAACTGCTGCACGCGTTGTTGGCCGAGTGCGAAATCCACGCCGTCAGTTCCCAACTGCTCATCGACAGCGAGTTGTACGACCATCTGGACGAGTGGACGCCGCAGGAGCGCGAGTCGGCCTGGAGGCTGTTGCAGCAGATCGAGGCCGACCCGGGCCGGTATGCCGAGCCGGTGCGTTGGCTGCCGGAGTTGGCCCGCTGGGCCGGCCATCGCACCGGCAACGTGATGCTGGATCAGCACTTCGACCCCTACCGGGAAGGACCGTGGTTCACCTGGCGGGAGCCTGACGTGGAGCAGCTCAAAACCGCCTGGCGGCGGGCCAAACCGGTGATCGAGGTATTGGATCGACTGCTGGCGTGGTACGAACAGGATCACGGCCGCCTGGCGCAACTGGCCGATTTTTTGATGAATGGAGGTAATTGTCATGACCTTGCATGGTAATCCCCACGCTTCTCCCCCTCACCTACCTCAGGAACCGACCGCTATTCCCGACCTGATCTACCCGGCTCTCCAGTGGGGCGAAGCCGACTATGCCCAACTCCAGGTTCGCCTGGATTTGTATGACGATTTTGTGATACTTTCCAAGTTCAAGCAAGGCCAGGTGTCCGCCTGTCACCTGGTTGATCCCACCGAATTGGCGGCGACCCTGGCCGGGTTGGACCTTAACTCCGGCCTGCTGCCCCGCCACTGCCTCTTCTGGGGCAAACACCACGGCGCCGACCGGCTGGGGATTTTCGTGCCGCCCCAGGTCTGGCTGGTCAGCGTGCGGGACGAAACAGAGGCCTGGCGGGTGCCGCTGCCCGGCCTGGTCTTCACCGGCCACGACTACGACTACGGCTTATGGGCGGTGAAGGATGAACCCACCGGCGCCGACACCCCGCTGTACCTGGCCCCCTGCCCCAACGTCCATCCTCAAGGCGTCTGTCGCGGCAGCGCGCCCTTTCCCCGCGCCAGTGCGACCACCATCTGGCACGCGCTGGACATCTTTTTCAGCAGCAAGTTCAACCGCGACCTGTCCAACCACAAAAGCAAAGCCTACCCCGATTGCATCCTCGACCAGTGGCAGGCGCTGCACCAGGCCAATGCCGACGTCTATCCCCTGGACGATCTAATCGAAACTCATTTCACCCTACGGAGGTTGATCCATGTTCAATGAAAACTTGATCCCCATCTACCTGTATCAGGGCAACCCCTTGCCCCGGCCCGAACGGTTGTATGATTATGTCCTCTCCGCGCAGGGCATCGTAAAGCGCCTGGAGACGCCGTTTGTTTCCGCCGACCACCTGTTGGCGCCCCTTGACGTCTCACTGACCGGCCTGCGGCTGGCGACGTATCCCTTACCGCCGGTGCGCTTCAAACTGCCGCGCATTCCCGGCCGCTTGCTGCAAGACATACTGGCCGACGCCCGGCAAAACCTGGAACTGGAAGTACTCTACCAATTCCGCTTTGACCCGGCCCAAAACCGGTGGGCCGTCATTCGCCCTCGGCAGGAACGCGGCAAAACCTGGCTCGGTTACACTGCCGACCCGACCGGGGTCGCCGTAGAGATTCACTCGCACAATACGATGCCGGCTTTTTTCTCCGGCACGGATGATCGAGACGAAATGGGCGGAAGATTTTACGGCGTCATCGGCCACCTAGAACGAGCGCAGCCGGAGTTGGTCTTGAGATTAGGGATGCACGGCCACTGGCTGGCCAACGTGCCGGCCCAAGCCATCTTTGATGATCTTGGCCCTTTTGTCCAGGTCTACGTTGACCCCGGCGAACCGGCACCCTTTGCCCCCACTATCGAGGACGGCTGGCTAACAAATCTGTTACCCTGGAGGAAATGATGCAACCCTATTGGCTCTATCTCAAACAACTCGCATTGTACGTTGGTCAACAAGGCCGCACGCTTCTAAAGCGTCTTTACCGACGGTTGCTTCCCCCCTTACTACCCCGCCCCCTCAGTCCTCACAAAACCTATCGCCTCGACATCGGCCATCCTGATCGGGTGGTCATTTTGTTGATAGGTTGTGGCGGTACAGGGGCGTTCGTGGCCCACATCCTGGCTCAGTTGGCCAACTGGGCCAGGAGCGCCGGGATTGACCTGCGGCTCTACTTTGTGGACCACGATATCATTGAGGAAAAGAACCTGGTGCGCCAGAATTTCTGTGCCGCCGAGGTCGGCTATCCCAAGGCCTTCAGCCTGGCCTGGCGTTACACCGCGGCCTTTGGCCTGACCATCACCCCGGTGGTGGAACAATTCTCGGCAGAATTGCTGGATCGTTTCCAACCGGCTTACTCTCCCCAGGGCACGCTGACCATCGTCATCGGCGCGGTGGACAATGTTTGCGCCCGGCGCAAAATGGCCGAGGCCATCACGGCCAAACTCAAACAACAGCATGGCAGCCAACACAAGTTCTTCTGGCTGGACGCCGGCAACGAGCGGCTGAGCGGCCAGGTCTTGATCGGCAACAGCCTGGAGCCGGAACCGCTGCTCTCGCCGCTGGGCTACTGCCTCGGCCTGCCGCTACCCCACCTTCAGGAACCGAGTTTGCTGTTGGAGCGAGATCATCTCCAACAAGAGTTGAGCTGCGCCGACCTGAACTTGCGGGGCGAACAGAGTGCCATGATCAACCGGATGATGGCCACGCTGGTGGGCGTGTACCTGTACCGCCTGCTACAAAGTCGAGATTTGGGTTGGTCCGGCTCCTGGGTGAATCTTCAAACCGGTATGACCAAGAGTATCCCCATCACCGGCGGGCGGTTGGTGCTGCCCGAACGGCCCCAACACATCCCGGTCAGAGCCGCCGCGCCGGAGGAAATGGCCGAAACCTGTCCCGATTGTGGCGGCGAGATCATTGCCGGGCAGGACGAGTACCGGGGCGTCTTGATTGCGGTGCGCTTCTGCGCCGCGTGTCCCTGGCGGGAGGAAGTTTGTCCCGAGTGCGGCGGGGAGCTTGGCGAGGATGTGGTTGATTTTGAGGGCAATGGCCGGCCCGTGCCGGTCCTCAATTGCCTCCAGTGCGAATGGTACGCCTTGATCCCGGAAAACGAGGCGGTGACCGATGGCACAGCCTGAAGCAAACATCGAAATCACCGTCACCGGCAAGAACGGCGGGCCGCCGCTCCTGCACGAACGGTTGGCGATCAACCGCGATCTGGCGTTGGAGTTTGTTCAGCAAATGGCGGCGATGGTCAAGACGTTGCCCGGCCAGCACCAGTTGACCCACGTTACGGATGAAGCCGGCAAGACGGTGGTGGAGATAACGTTGAACAAGCGGTCGCCGCCGCCACCGGTTGACCCATCCTTCGCCGACCTGTTCAAACACAAGCAAAATCGTGACCTGCCGGAGAAAGAACGATGAGCAAAAAACACAAACGCCGTCGTGCGACGACGAATCCAAGCACCCATTCCCCACCTGCCACGCGAAGACTCCCCGCCCCGCTAGACCAGCCCAGGCCGGTTCCCCACCGACCTACGCTTGTTCCCGCACAGATAGACAACCCATATGTGCAAGTCATCGCCCACCTCATCCGGCAGATGGCGGCCACGTCAACTATCCCCATCATCACGCTACTGAAAGATTGGCTGGGGATGCTGGAAAGTGGCTTAAAGATGTGGCCGGAGCAATGGCGGGCGCTGACGGCTACCGGCCAGTTTGCCCAAGACCCCCCCGACATCCAGGCCATCTTCAGCCGGGCCAGAGAGCGGTATCTGCGCGCTTCGGCCCAATATCCGGCCGTTTATCGCCAGATGCAGGCTGCCTTTAGCGAAGCCTTTGCCCTGCTGCTGGACAGCGCCGCACCCGGCCTGGCCCACTACGGTCAACAAACCGACCTCAATCCCAACGTCATCGGCCAGGTGTTTCTGACCTGTCTCGATTTCCCGGCCAGATGGACCCCGTTCTTTGGCGACTCCTGGGCCGACTGTCTGATCGCGGCCCAGGCTGCTATTCCCGATGGCGCAGAGCAAGCCAACACGGTTCTGGTGTACGCCGGGCTGAAGGCCCACCGCGCCGGGGTTGCGCTTACGCCGGAACCCGGCGACAATTTCGCCGAATGGTATGAGGCCGTTCTGCCGTATGCCGAGCCGCTGCTGGTCGGGCCGCCGCTGGTTGACTCCAGTGCGATGCTGCTGGCGGCGGCCGCGCAGTTTCCAGCGTGGGCGTTAGAGAGCGCTCTGGTCCGTGTGGTCTGGGAACCCACCGATCCCCTGCTGCGGCAGATGGCCAACATCAATACAATGCTGTTTGGCTTGAACGGCTACCGGCTGGCCCAATCGCGAGCACTCGCCGACGTCCAGGCGCAACTGGCACAACAGGCCGACGACCCCCTCGATGTTCCTCCCCTGGCAGTCTATCCAACTCGACCACCGTTGACTCAAGAAACTGGAGATTCGACCGAACCCCGCCGGCAAGCCGGTCACCCCTCCTTTGCCGACTTGTTCCAGAAGCCGCCCCAATCGGCTGGCTCATAATCAGGGCGTCAGCGGCGCAGCCCGCAACTCGTAAACCTGTCCCGAAGATGTTGGCGGGGCAGTAACAGCGCAGAACCAGCCTTCCCGAAGAACCGCTATCCTGATAAGAGCTTCCTGACAAACCACGATCAGAACATTGGCAGAATAGCAGATTTTTGACCCGACTTGACGGCTAATCGCGATGCCCCGGGCCAGCCCCTGCCCCACCCAGGTCTGGCCCGGCCATTGCCCCTCTCCACCCCATACCCAGCCCGGTAGCCGTTGAATGGGCCGCGCTGCGCGCAAGTTCTCTCCCCCTCCCCGCTGTTGGGGGATGGGCCGGTTTTTTCCCCTGAATTGAATAGAAAGGATAAGCCTATGTTATGGGAGAAGCCAAAAAAATGGCTTCTACCGTAAGCGAAAGCGTCAGAAACTCCTCCGGAGTTTTTCACCACATTAAAACACTTATTTCACTGATCAGGAGACGATTTCCTATGATCCACTCCCATCACAACCTACCCTCTAAAAACGCCGCCCAACGCAACGGCCTGTTGGGCCAGGTGCATCGATACCTCAATACCCTCGGCAGTTGGAGCAGCTACCGGGACGTATCCCGGCCGGAAGAGTTACCTCGCCGCATCGGCGACATCACCGCCGCTTTTTTTGGCGTGGCCGGATTGGAAAAGGGCCTGCCCAAACTGACCGGCTTGCTGGGCGCGATGATGGCCCTGCACGCGTTGGAACAGGTCACCGGCTCGCTAGTCACTTTTGGCGTGCGGCTGCTGGGGCGCGGCGACGTCATCGAGCGGTATCGCGGCGTCACCATCCGGCAAAGCCCCTTGACCCCGCGAACCGCGGCTGCCCTGCGCTGGCTGCTGGGCAGCCGGTTGCTGGCGGCCAACGGCTATTACTTCCCCGAGTCGGGGCGCACCTGGCACGGCCAGACCTTTACCGTGCAGGTGTGGGACGTGAGCAAAACCCTGACCCACGTCCGCAGTTTCAGCCTGCCCCATCGCGAGTTCTATTTTGACCGCGAAGTTGCGCCACGCGTCATCATTGATGTGGTCAAGGGCGACCGCGATCCGCAGAGTATCCCCGGCTTCATCGGCAGCATCAACGAGTTGGAACACGCCACCAGCCTGGGTTATCTCAAGCGGGCTTTTTTTGCCGCCAATTGGCTGTTGATTGATGAAGGTGAACGGGACGATGGCCAGCCCGGCACTGCCGATTATGACGTGCTGATCAGTGATCAGCCGTTGATCCGAGGTCAGCCGCCCGGCGGGCGCGGTCCCAGTCCGCTGTTTCAACCCGCGCCGCGCCCGTCACAACCCGACCTGGGTAGCGACGTGACGCCACCGCGTTACCCCGCCTGGCCGTCAACCGCTACCCGGCCACCGACGACACTCTTCACCCGTACGCCGCCCGCCAGGGCCTACCAGGTCACTGACGCTGCTCGTACCAATGGCCCTGCGCCGGTAGGTTCGCCCCCCCCGGTGCCCGCCGCCGGCGCCCCTCACGAGCGGATCAAAGACCGCTATCACGCCCCGGATGGCCGGCAGTATCCCCTCCTCATCCGGGGCATTCTGACCCATCCCATCACTATGGCCAAAAAAGCCGACGCCATCTACTACGATGCTGACACGCATCGCTGGCAAGAAATTGTCGATGAGGACATCCGGCTGGCCCTGGCCCGGGAGGTCGAGGCCGGCCAACTCAAGGTATCGCCGGATTGGCCAGCCTTGCTGTAAAAAAACTCACCTAACAAAGGAGACTGAACCATGAAAACATTGATCACCCCCCGCCTGGTCGAAATGACCTTTGCCCCGGTGGCCACGGTGGCCGACTGGAGCCGGCGTCTTGGTCTGGAGGTACGCGACCGGGAAGATAGCATTGTTGTCCTGCGCAATCCCCACTTGAATTTCACCACCGCCATTTCCGACTGCCTGGACCCCATTACCCGCGCTGTTTGCCTGGCTTCGGCCATCGCCGGGCCACTCTATTGGCCGCAACTCTGCCCCAATCTATTGGAAGCGGTCAACAAGGAATGGAAGAGACAAGGAGAACAACAGCACCGTTCTGACACTCAACAAAACCTATCCAACCAGCCACCTTCGCCGCATTGTATCGACCAGATTAAGACCTGACCTCGCGGCAGCAAAATCCCCTGGCGTTATTAAGTGGCGCCAGGGGATTCTTGGTTGGTTAAACCGTCACCCGTTCAAAATCTACAGGAGGTTATCGTATGTCTGACCAACAATCAAAACCACAAATGCGCTTTGCATCCGGCGAGATCACCTGCACGGCGGCGGCTTTGGCCGCCATCCGTGAAACCGGCGCTACGGCACTCGCGCTGCTCTGCCGTCACCTCACCGGTGATGGGGGGAGCATTTCTGAAGAACAAATCGCGCTCAATCGCCAGGCCATCGAAACTCGCAGCGATCTGGCCGATATTGTCTCGCGATACCGGCTGGCTTCCGGCGTTGAGATCGTCATTACCACCACCTATCCGGCCACGCCCTCCCTGCGCTGGACCGACATCTGCTTGGCCGAGGAAGTCATCACGGCTGACGATGAGGATGATGACTCGCTGGATCTGCTGGTGGAAGCTGCCTTCATTATCACTGAAGAGACAGAAGCACCGGAAATGGTGTTGGAAGGAGCAGGATGATGGCTAACAAAAAAACCGTCAAACGCCGTCGCTTAAAAAAGCGAACGGCTGTCCCTTTTGCCCAACGTGACTTTCCCAAAGAAATCATCCGGCGGCTTGAGCAAATCACGGCCATCTCGGGCAGAACCAACCGTGAGGTTTTCGATCATTTTGTCTTCCTGTCTGAGGCGACCTTGAAAGCCTTGCCGGAACAGATCAAAGCGGTCGGGGCCACCGGTCACTTTGCCGACGATCCACCGGAAATCGCCGAAACGTTTGCCCAAATTCGCACCCACTATGCCGGCGGCTGGCTAAACGAAGAGCGCACCCACCGTATCTGGCAACATTTTGGCGAGGCATTCGCCTTGCTGCTGGAAGCGACGGCCCCCGGCTTGTGGGGCGAGCCAAACAGTCTCAACATTGCCGGCCCGCTCAGTGGACCCGATATTCTGGGCTATCTCTATCAGACTTGGGTGAATATGGGTAGCAATAACGCCGAGGTGTATACACCATGGCCTGTCGCTAGACTGTTAGCAGAAATGACCATAGGGTTAACTGGCGAGCAGATGGTTCACGAACGGCTCAAGCAAGCCTTGTGCCATCCCGACAATATCCTTGGCGGGGCGGTGCTGCTGGCCGGGCTGGTCTTGCCAGAAGACGAGCCAGAGGCCATACGCGATTACTTCGTCAAACATGTAGTACCAGCTTGTGTCGGTTTTTTCGAACCCGTCACTTGCCATGATCCAGCAATAGGAAGTTCAATCTTGAATCTTGCCGCCGCCTCATTAATGCCGGCGTGGATGGTGAAGATGGGCCTCATCATTTTTAGCGGCCAGGATATCAGTAGGGTCGCTATTGCCTTGAGTCGTTCATCAGCAATGCTTTATGGCCTGAATTCTTATGCCCTGCAACTGGAAGCGGCGGCAGCCGAAGCTATGCAAGCGCATCAGCAGCGCGGCCAGGAGCTACTATCTCCCGGAGAAGTAATTCAACAAGTTTATCAGAATGGCCCGCCTCCCAGCACCAACAGCGACTCCTTTGAGCAGATGTTTCGCAGCGTGGCTGTGGGTTAACAAATATTTATCCCAAGACCCTGTCATTTGGACGGGGTCTTTTTTAATTTTAAACCGGGTTTTTACCTTCTCTGACGCTGGCCATATCGCCAAGTTTTTCAGACAAAGACCCGATTGAGGACACAGCTATCCTTTGCAATTCGTAATGTCACTGGAAGATTATTATTCATCCGATTTTAATTGCTCTAACGTTTCATCATCGAACGGATTTTTCTCCGCCCGTAAATCTTCTATCCAACCCTGACGCTGGACTACTTGCTCCTGATAATCTTCGTTATCTTGGTAAAATTTCACAAATTCCTCAAAATCTTCAATGGCTCCTGTATAATCACCCAACAAGGCCCGGTTGATACCACGACTATCACGGAATTCCGCAAGACTGTATTCATTGGCCGAAGTTACGGCTTCATTGCAAAATTCCTTCACGAGGCTAGCGTGCCCCCACAAACTACCCTGCCGACAAAGAGTATTCCACCTCCATGCCGAGTCGATTTCCTTGGTGACCATCGCCGGATCAAACGTTTTTGCTTTCTCGAATTTCGCCACAGCCTCCAATATTTCTCCCGACTGTGCTAACTCTGCTCCAATTTCAATTAGTTTATAGGCGACAAAACTGTTTTCATCAAGTTCTCCAAAATCCACTTCTATTTCTTGAGCAAGAGAAATCGCCTCCTTATATTTGGCAATTGCTTCATCAATTCTGTTTTGCTCTACGAGCTGGTTTCCCTTATTCATTAGACCATGCGTGGCAAGGTCTTTAACATTGCGTTCAGGATTTTCTATTTGGGATTCCGGATCAATGATCTGTATTTTTTTCAAACATACGATCGCTTCGTCAATCTGACCGGAAAAAGCAAGGTTTTGCCACCCTGTTTCTAATATACGAACAACATCTTGCTTAATTTCCTCTGAATCAAACCCATATTCAACACTGAGGGTGATCGCCTCATTAAGTTTAGTCATAGCTTCATCACATTTTCCGGCTAAGACCAGACTCTGGCCCTCCGATTTTATACCTTCAATTACGCTGGGGTGCTTAGGCCAGTTTAGACAGGTCCGGGTATATCCTTCCGGGAAATAGCGTTGCCATTCCTCAAAAGTAAAATTACGTCCGGTGTACTTACATGCCAAATCGGTCAACTCATCTGCATGCATGTGCCAGAACCAAACCCTATCAATCCAGTTACCGGTAACTAACCATTTCCCATCGGGGCTAAAGGCTATGTCTGTAACACCTTCACTCCTCAATATCTGAGATTCCGCTTTCGGATACATGAGTGACCATATTCGGATAGTGTTGTCCTCACTGGCGGTAGCCAGCCAATAGCTGTCTGGGCTGAAAGCCACGGTGTGAACACTGCTTTCGTGGCCAAGCAAGATACGTGACTCTCCAACCGGGCTTATTTCCGATCCAATTGAATTGGTTTCGAAAGACCATATGCGTACAGTACCATCGTTACTTGCAGATGCCAGCCATTGCCCGTCAAGGCTGAAGGCCAAGTCCGAGACATCACTTTCGTGATCATATAAAATGTATGGTAAAGTTTCAGTATCGATCAATGATTGTAATTGAACAGTTTTATCTACGGCGATAGCTAACCATTGACTATCGGGACTAAAGGTTACCGTTTTAGGAATATCTAAATATGGGGGAGTATACTCAGTATGAGCATAGGTATAAAAGATGCGGGGCTGGATATCCAAATTGTCTAGTGACCACAACCGGATCGTAAAATCAGTACTGGCAGTAGCAAGCCATTTCCCGTCGGGGCTGAAGGCTATGGCATTGACATAACCCTCATGACCGAGAAGTACTTGTGGTTCTGCACCTAGAGTGGCAGTTCGCCACAATAGAACAACCTTTTCATTGGAAGTGGAAGAAGCAGTAGCCAACCACTGTCCGTCAGGGCTAAAATCTAGAATAGTTGACCCATCGTGGTAACCATTTATTAATTGAGGTTCGGCCTCCAAGTCGGCAGTTGGCCATAAAAAAATATTGCCAATTGGACTAGCTACGCCAAGCCACTGATTGTTTGGGCTAAAAGCAAGATCCCAAACAGTATTTTTATAAGGGATACGCAAAGCCATAGGTTCTATTTTTAGATTATCCACAGACCACAATCGCGCGGAACCATCTTCACTACCTGTAGCCAACCATTGGCCATCAGGGCTGAAGGCAGCCGATGTTATATAATCTTCATGTCCGCGTGCCATTTGAGGGTCAGCTTCCGGATCAACTAATGACCACAGTTGGATGGTGTTGTCGCCTGCGGTGGTAATAAACCACTCACAGTTAGGGCTGAACGCTTTAGCCCATCCCTCATAACCACGTACTATTTCTGGGTCGGCTTCGGGCTCATTGCCTGACCACGACCAAACAGTACTGTCACTTTCAGTTGCGATTAGTAGGTTTCCCTCCTGGTTAAAGCCTAGCGCCGAAGCTCGCTTTAGGTTAGGGAACACCCGCGGTTCTGCTTCTAGATTATTGACCGACCATAACCGGACAATATCACCACCGGTTGCCAGCCAGCGACTGTCGGGGCTAAAGGCCAAAAGGTCTACTTCATCCTCATTACCGAATAATGTTTTCGGCTCTGCTGCAAGGTCTTCAACCGACCATAACCGTACAACTCCACTATCGCTGGCAACTGCGAGCCATTCACCGTTCGAGCTGAACGTCACGGCCTTTACACCTCCCTCATGACCTTGCAGAAGCTGAGGCTCCTCGTCTTGATTTGTGATTGGCCACAGTTGGATAATTTTTTCATAAGTTCCGGCAGTTGTTTCCAAGCTTCCGACATGTGCTAACCATCGGCCATCAGGGCTAAAGGTTAGAACATTGGATCTAAAAAAGTCCACCTGGCTCTGTAAAACCCTAGGCTCAGTTTGGAAATTACCGAGGGACCATAACCATATCGCACCATCGCTACGACTGAAAACTGCTAACCATTGATTATCAGGACTGAAGGTTAAGGAACCTACACCACCGCGATGATTTTCCAGAAGGTAAGGCTCGGCTTCTGGATTTGTGACAGACCATAACCGAACAGTTTCATCCCCTGTGCTGGCCGTCGCCAACCATTGGTTATCCGGGCTAAAAGCTATGGAACTCACTGTTCCATTGTGTCCAACCAAAGGAAGACCTGAGACTTCTGGCAGAACATCACGAAGGGCCTGGATGGGAGCGGTTTGATAGGGATCTGTTTTTTGCGTAGTGTTGAAGGCTTCTATAGCCAGCAGGAGCGCCCGTTGTTGATGGTTGTTTGATAAAGCCTGTTGGGATTGTATAGCTAACTCCCGCGCCTGACTGAGACGGGCCTGCTGTTCGGCATCAGCACGGGCAGCTTCGGCTTCTGCCTGTCTTGCCTCGGCAACTGCAACAGCTGTTACTTCGGCATTGACTGCAGCCAGCGCTGTTGCTTTCTCATTCTCAGCCCGTTGTTCATTTTCAAAAGCACGTGTACTTTGCAAATTGGCGCGATCTCTTTCTTCAGCCGTGTTTGTGGACTCAGAAAGAGCTGTGGCTTCGGATTTGGACGCCCGATCCTGCCCGACAAAGCCAAACACCGCGGCAATGGCCACCAAGACTAAGCCCACGATCAAACCGGCAATAAACCGCTGGGTGCGTTTCCGGCGTTCCAACGCAGCCTGCTCGCGGGCAGCTACGCTGGCGGCAATAAATGATTGCTCCAATGGGTTGATCTCGTCCGGGTGGGTTTCTACCCATTCCTCCGCTTCCAACAAACGCGCGCCCCGGTACAGGCTGTCCTCATCGTGTTCTCGTTCCTGCCAATCGCGGGTGGCCTGGCTCAACTGCTGGCGGATGCGCAGCCCTTCACGGTCTTCGTCTAGCCAGTGGCGTAGCAGCGGCCACTTTTGAATGAGGGCTTCGTGAGATACATCCAGCACGGTTTCATTAGCCTCGGGGTTAAAGCTGGTGGTCAACAGGTTAGCATTGGCCAGAGTTTGTACCAAACCTTCCACCGACTCGGTCTCGCTGTCGGTGGTCAAGACCTCGGTTAACGCCGCCCGGCGGCGGGTATCGATGGTGCCTTCGCCGGGCTGGATCAGGCGCAGAAAAATACGGCGCACGGTCTGCTGCTGGTCGGGGGTCAATTCGTTCACTACACTGTCGGCGCGGTGGGCCAGCGCGCCCTGCACCCCGCCAATTTCATTGTAAGCGGCCAGGGTCAGCAGGTTGCCGTCGCGCCGGTGGAACAACTCCAGCAAGGCGTGTTGCAGCAGGGGCAGCACCCCGGGGGCGTCGGCGGTGTCGGCCAGCAAGCGCTCAACCAGTTCTTTTTCCAATTCCAGGCCCACGGTTTCGGCGGGCAGCAGGATGGCCTCGCGCAACTCTTTCTCGGTCAGCGGGCTGACCAGCATCTGCTGGCGGGTCACGGCCTCGGCCAAGGGTTTGTAGGCCGCCACCTTGCTGTAAAAGTCGCTGCGCATGGTCAGGAGTACCATGCAACGATTGCGCCGTGTTTGGGCGGCGTAGAGAATTTGCTCGATAAAGGCGCGGCGTTCGGCTTCATCCTCGCAGAGGCTGAACAACTCTTCAAATTGGTCGATGACCAGCACGAAGATTGCCTCGTCCGGTTTGTTGGTCACGGTCAGGCTCTCAACCATCAGATCATGCAAAGCTTTTTCGCCACCGGCCAGCGTGTCGCGAATAGAAGCCAGGTCGCGGCCGACCTCACCGGCAAAGGTCAAAGCCAGGGCATCCAGCGGATGTTCGCCGGGCAGCATCACCTTGATGGGCCACTGAAAGCTGCCTTCCACCCCATTATCCCACAGCACCGGGATCAGGCCCGCCCGCACCAGCGAGGATTTGCCGCTGCCCGACGGCCCCAGCACCGCAATCAGATCAGGCGTTTGCACGCTGGTTTCGGTGTCCACCAGGTACTGCACCATTCCCAATACGCTCTGGATGGCGGCATTGCGGCCAAAGAAGAACTTGGCATCCTCCTCGGTGAATTTGCGCAGACCGCGATAGGGGTTGGCCCCGGTGAAGGGATGGCGCGGTTTTTCCTCGCCGACAAAAACTACGGTGCTGATTTGCAGGTTCAGGCTACCGAACTCGGCCTGTAAGTCGGCCATCGGCACGTCCAGTTCCAGGGCGTGTTCGGTGAGGGCGATGGCGGTTTGGTAATCGTCAATCTGGTTGAGCAGGTCCAACGGGGCAGCGGTGGCGTATTTGGCTTCGCGCTCTTTGAGCAGGTTCAGGTTTTTGTGGAGGTTCTGCAAGAACTCCTTGAGGTTGGCGCCGCCGGGAAGGGCACTGGTTAGGGGAGGGGTGGCAGGTGTTGCCGGAGGGCTTTTGCTGCCGGGTAATTCGCTGTCCGCCTCGGCCGCAATCAAATCGAGTAAAGCTTCGTGGGCTTCAGGATTGTCGGGGTTGATGCTCAGGGCGCGATCCAAACAGGCGCGCTGCCACTCCGGGGTGTTGACCGCGCGTGATAACCACACCCAGGCCGCATCGTGGTGCGGCTCTTCCTTTAGAAGTTGCAGCAGCAATTGTCTGGCCCGATCTCGCTGGCCGGATTTAAGGGCAATAATGGCTTGTTGCAAATCGTCAGGCATTGGTGCGACTCCCGGAATCCAACTTGAGGAGAGTCCGCGAGAAGGCCCAGGTTGTGACAATGCCGGATGACCGGCCTGACTCCAAGTGAAGTAGCGTGGTTGATCTCCCACCCAAGAGAATTGTTAAACCCTGCTCGATTATACCAAGAGTCGGCGGAAAAGTGAATTGGTATGGGATCAGTTTAACAAAATGGCCGGTTAGTATGACCGTTTTTGTTTCAAATCTGGCCAATTCATAATAATTTTAAGTATGTTAACCACCAAAAAAGTAGCGCAAAAAGAACAAATGTGCTATACTTGGGCATCACGATTATCTGGGTGGGTAATCACACGTTTTGCGTCAGTCTATTTAACCGGGGTACCCCATCCCTTACGGGAGAAGCCGAGAAAGCGACACTGATTTATCAAGAGGATGAAGGACAACGGCTTTTGTCCATCAAGTGATTTGATCGGCTTCTCCTTGGAGAAACCCCGGTTAGAGCGTTCGGAAGTCCCAGAAATTTTTTCCGGGGTTTCTCACAATATTGAAATTTAACATCAGTCACAGTAATGGCAGAGGTTATTGAGGGGCAATACGCGTGGCCAGAAAGAAGAAAGATTTTTTCAGCACCCAATCCATCTCCTTTACCGATGGCGAGGACCGGGAACATTTCATTGACCTGCTCAAGCGGTATTGGATTCCGCTGTTGGAACAGATGCTTAATCAAGCCCGGCGGCTGCTGGAGAAATTGGAGAGAGGGCAGTGAAGGGTCAGCGTTCTTGCGCGCGCTCACGGGCCTGCTGCGCGGCCACCTGCACAAAACCCAGTACCAGCGCTTTGGCGTCGGCGGGCAGGATGCGATACAGTTCCAGCCATTCGGCTTCTGCCGGGGTCAGATTTTCGGTCTCGATGCCCAGAAAATGCGTGACCGGTTTGTGCAGAATTGCGGGGAGTTTGAGTAAATGATCAACGGTAACCAGGCTGTGCCCATTCTCAATGTTAGAATACGCCGCCCGCCCAATGCCCAACGGCGCGGCCACCTCTTCCTGGGTTAATTCCGCCGCCAATCGGGCGGTCTTGATGCGGTTACCGATTTGTTTTGCCAGTGCGCTCATACCCGATATTATAATCGAAGTGGCGCAAAAAAGAAACTGTCTGACATTAAAAATATACATCGTTTGTAAACCGGAGTATCGTTCAATCTCTTTTTTTAAATCAAAATGACATCTATTGTAACGTATAAGGTAAATATAAATATCACACCAAATGAGGAAAACCTATGCTGACCGAACGCCGCCAGCAGCAAGCCATTGTTGATTTGCTCCACGGCCTGACGCCGGAGTTGGATTACGCCGCGTTGTCCAAGCCCTATCGCCGGCTGTGGCAGGAAATCCAGGATTGTCTGGAACACGACTACAACCGGCACGATATTCAGCAGGAACTCTATCGTTTGAAGCTGAGTGAAAGCGACGAGAAGTTGACCGGGATTATTGATGCGGTGCTGGTGGCCGAACCGGGCTACCGCGCCAAATACGCCACCCTGCAAGAGATTGGACCGGACTTGCCCCAAACCACCTGGTTCTGGCCGGCCTGGATCCCGCGCGGTTTGCTGACCTTGTTAGCAGCCTGGCCCGGCGTCGGCAAAACCTACCTGGCTTTGGATTTGGCGAGGCGGGTGATCAGCCAGTTACCGGCCCCAGATGAGGCTGAATTTGATTGGCAAAGTGGGAAAGTGGTTTACGTGGATGCCGAAGATTTCCTACCCGACATTTACGAACGGGCCACGGTCTGGGGGATGGACTTGGGCAAGTTCTACCCCATCCGGCGGCCACCCCGTGATTTGATTGATATGTCCCGCCCGGAATACCAAGACCCCTTGATTGATATGTGTTACGACCTGCGACCTGATATGGTCATTGTCGACTCTCTCTCCTCGGTCAACTCCAGAGGCGAAAACAACATCGAGGATTTACGGGAGGTGCTGGGCTTTTTTATCGAATTGGCCGGGGCGTTTGATGTGGCTTTGTTGTTGATCCACCACCTGCGCAAGCCCAACAAAGGCGTTACCCAACCGGTCACCATGCACGACCTGCGGGGATCGGGTCACTTGGTAGCTATGGCACGCAGCATCTTGAGCATCGACATCATCCGCACCGGGCCGGAAGAGGATTTGAACGGGCCGCGACAACTCAAAGTGCTAAAGAAGAACCGGGGCAAATACCCCAAACCGTTGTCGGTGCAGTATCAGGACTCGCCTACCAACCCCGACGTAGCCGTGCTTTCTTACGGTCCCATTCAGCTATTTGAACGCTACCCGGAAACACTGACCGAACGCTGCGCGGCCTGGTTGGTTGATCTGCTGGAAGAGCGCGGCCCGCTCCCCTTCACCGAAATCCAAGACCTCGCCGCCCGTGAGGATTTTCGTTACTGGGTGTTGATCGAAGCCCGCCAATTTCTGGGCGATAAACTCGTAGACACCATCGGCCCCAAACGTTTTGGCAACAAGTGGGCCTTGGTCGGTCAGACTGATGACGATGAAGCAGAGCTAGAAGAAAATCCGACATCATCGGTGAGTCAATGTGCGGTCTGGCTGGTGGAGACATTGCAGGCCGGTCCACTCAGCTATCGCGATCTCAAAGCTCGGGCAGGTGAAGCCAGGTTCAAGGAAAATATTCTACAACGGGCGCGCCAGCAGTGTCCCCAGATTGTAGATACGGTCGGGCCGCGTCGCAAGGGCAATCGCTGGACATTACGGGAGATTTCTTAACACATGACATCGGATATCGGCATGTCGGTACATTTTAACAGGCATGTGAGGCGGGGGTCATAAAAACGACCGATGTCTCGACATGCCGATATGGTGATCATGTGGTGAGAAACCCCAGAAAGAATCCTGGCAGGTGATCTGACTGGGGTTTCTCCGAGGAGAAGCCGGGAAAGCGGCTTCTCCCATAGTTGTTGCAACTGCAAAGGAGTCGCAAAAATGGGTAAAGATTTCACCGTCACCATTAACAATCCAGAGCGACGGTTGGAGTGGTTGGAGGCATTGGGTACTACCAAATTCCACGTCAAATCGTTCAAACCGGAGCTACCCGCGCCAGCGGATGTTGATGATTTGAATCCCGTTTTTTATCTTGACCTGGACTTGTTACACCCCCACCAATATCAGCGCCTTATCCATTATCTGGCGACCAAGTTCAATCTCTCCCTGGGGCAGGTCAAACTGGATTTGGAAGAACGTGGGGTTCCTATCCCCGCAGCAGATTGTATGGTCACGATTTGTAATCCGCACAAGTGGTTATCATGAGAATAAGTTGACCGATTTTCGTCACTATCAGTTACCTGGACAAACCTGAACACCAAGAAATTTCGTACCTTTACAATTTCATCATACCTGACCAGCACCCCAGCCAACGAATAGTGGCGATCATCTCAACAAATCAAATGAAGAAAGGATTATTCAAATGAGTCAAAATAATCTATCACCGGATGTTCGCCACCGGTTATGGCAATGTTATTCACTGTTGCTTAGTCTGGCAGAGGAAGCTGAGGAGCAAACTACTGAAAACAATACTGGTCAGGAATCTACGCTAGTTAAAATAGGTCAGGCAGGTCGGCCAAAGCTTAATGGCTCTGGGGTCAAACAGGAAGAGAGCATAGTAGGCGATCAGCCGTATCTATCGAATAAATGACAGGAGATTTATGCAAAAATCGTAAATTCAGAAATTGTTTTACCAGAGAGGGACAAAACTATCAATCTGTGCTTGGATATTCTTTCGGAGTCAGGCTTGTATTGCGTCTTGATATTTGCAATAAACGCAATGCAATGCTATAATTGCAGACACTATGGCTAATAAACAATCTCAAGAAAGGGGTCAGCGAATGGTAACAACCAGTTTACGGTTGGAGCCGGATTTACTTGATGAACTACGCAATAAGAGTAAACCGGCCAAGCCCAGTGTCTATTTAAGAATCCTAGCAAAGATGTGGTTGGATGATCGCATCAAAATAACCGAAGAAGATATCCAAAAATATTCATAAGGAGGTGAAAAAAATGCCCGTAGTAGCGGTCACTACCACGGGACATTTTCACCCAAACAAAAAACCAATCCCAGCACAGGAAAGGATATTATGTTATGGGTACTTTTATTGTATCACAATCCCTCTCTACCCACAACAAAATAATTGCATGGCTCACCGGAATCCTCACTTTACTTCTGGCTTCGTTTTCTTTTGTCCTCTCCTTCAACGCCCTAACCGATCTGGCTGCCAATCATGGTATCACCATCCCGATATTATTTCCCCTGGTGGTTGAAGCCGGAGTCATTATCTTCTCGCTCAATGCCCTCTATCGCAGTCTCCATAGTGAAAATACCAGATGGCAATGGTGCTTGATTATCGGCTCATCATTGCTGGCCGGTACATTCAACGTGCTGCACGCCGAACCCGTACTGATCAGTCAAGTCATGTCGGCCATGCCCAGTTTATTTTTGTTGCTTAGCTTCGAAACATTTCTCGGACAAATCAAACACGCGGTTAAACGTTCAAATCTGGTTCAAAGCATTCTCCGGTTGAACACACAACGTCAAGAGCTTGACAGGCTTGTTGAGAATAAACAGCAAGAGCTTGACACCTTGACGGCAGAAGCAAATCAATTGAACACCCAGATTGAACAGGCGAAAACGACTCTGTCCCAACTCCAGCAGGAAATAGCCACTGCTGAACGTGTGCAATCCAGCAGTATTGTACACGCCCAGGGCATCAAAGCTGAACAAGACGCCGTAACCATTGAACAACGGCGGCAAGCCCTGGTGGACATCTTGCGTTCAGAAGAACAGGTCGGGCCGTCAGCTCTGGCTGAACGGTTGAACACCAGCCGGACCACAGTGTACAACGATCTGAACGCACTGTGTAAAGAAGGCGTCATCTACAAGAATGGTGACGGTTGGGAGGTTGTCCAATGATGCGTCAATTGACACACCAAACAACACTAACAATGTACCTGATTGTCAAGGATGACACTGGTGGTTTGGCCTTTTCCATTAGGCTCATCACCAAATTCTTTGCCTTCATCTCTCGATTAAATCAGGTTGTTTCTCGACTTAGATACGAGTGGGTTATGCTGCGACGTGATGTCCAGGTTGCTGTCATTTTCACCGGTAAAGTGCTGCAAATTGGGCTGTTTTCAATGGCCTATGGCCTGGGGGTGAAACTATGAAGAAGCACATCATCATTACATTAGCCCTGCTCACCTTCATCCTGACCGCTATCTTCTACGATGAACTCAAACAGGTCATCGTTGTAGCAGGTTACACCATCGCTGGATTGCTGATTATTACTTTTCTGTTGATCGTTATTTTGTTGACCTGGTATCTATTGGAACGAATAAGACTGTTCCGCGCTCGTCGAATTGAAGCGGAAAAACAGGCGCACGTGCTAACTGTCACTGCGGGCAATCAGGTTTTTGTCCGTGACACCGATCAGCGAGCCGTTTGGCGTGTGATGCATCTGGAAGCAAGAACGTTCAGCAATGGGCAATACCGGGAACCCAGTGAACTAGAGTTTCAACAGTGGCAATTATTCAACACCCCACACCGGGTACCGAATAAACCGATTGAATTACTACCGGCCCAAACCCAGGTTGATTTGTTGGCCGTTCTTAATTCGGTGCAACGCTGCTTGATCGTTGGGGCGAGTGACAGCGGCAAAACTACCCTCTTACAATGGCTGGTCAGTCGCAAACTCCACACCTCCCGAGTGATTGTCATCGACCCGCATGCTTACCCCCACAAATGGCCGGAAGGCTGCATAGTGGTCGGCACGGGGCGTGATTACGTTAAGATTGACCATGCTCTGAATGCTCTGGTTGGCTTGATGACCAAACGTTACGATGAAATCGGCAGAGGCACGGTGGCCGAAATGGCTCATCCCCCAATCACCATTCTCATTGACGAATGGCGAGCCATTGTCTTCAATATCAGAAACGCCAGCGAAGCCATCAAAGCCCTCCTCACCGAAAGTCGGAAAGCCGCCTTCAGCGTGTTCGTCGCCACCCATAGCGACCGGGCCAAACCGCTTGGCCTGGAGGGTGAGTACGACCTGAAAGACGGCTTTGCGGTGGTCAGATTGTCCAACGTTAACGGGCAGCGACGGGCCACCCTGGATACGGGGAATGGAGAAAGACCGGCTATCTTACCCGGTCCGTTCGCGAGTCATATTTCTCCAACGATTGACATTGACAGGATGACCTTTACCGAAGAAGACCTTGAGCCGCAGCCAACGGTAATAGAGGCCCACATCATGCGCCTATACCAACAAGGCGAAAGTTTCAACGAAATAGCCCGGCAGGTGTGGGGCCATACGGGTGGCAAACAAACTGAGAAGATTAAGCAGGTGATCGCTCAATTTAGTTAAGCGTGTACCGTGTACTCGGCGTATTTTGGCAAGTACCCGGTACACATACACGGTACATAGGAGAACAGCAAAATGTCACAGCAAAATAACAGTCAAAACAGTGTAGATGAATCAACAAAATATGTTATCAAAGACCGTGCGGCTCTATACGCACGTACCTCTTATGATGATCAAAAAAATGAAGGGCGGAATCTCGAAGGCCAAATTGTAATGGGGCGTGAGTATTGTAAGCAACAAGATTATGAGGTTGTTGCCGAAATCAAAGAAGAGGGAGTTAGCGGAGCTAATTGGAATTTACCAGGTCTCGAACATCTTCTAGAGTTAGCCAAAAACAAAGAGATTGATGTTGTTGTCATCCGAGAAGTAGATCGATTCAGTCGAGATTTGGGCAAATTGCTTTGGTTGGAAAAAGATCTTGAAAAATTCGACGTAAGAATAGAGTATGTTCTTGAAAGCTACGATAACACCCCAGAGGGTGATTTACTACGCCATATTCGAGGTATTGTAGCCCAATACGAACGTGAAAAAACCAAACAAAGGTCAGTTCGAGGCAGAAGGAATAAAGTACGAGCCGGTCATGTCAGCGTAGCCCAGCAACCACCTTATGGCTATAAATTGATAAGTAATGGTTATATAGACAAACTCGAGATCTGCGAGAAAGAAGCTACCATTATCAGGGCCATTTTTGAATGGTACACTGGTCCAGAACGACTCGGCGTCCGATTAATCGCAAAACGATTGACTGAGATGAAAATTCCAACGTACAAAGATCTTCGCGTCAAAGACCCTGAAAAACTCAAGAAATTCAAGCGTCGAAATGGTTACGGGCATTGGACAAGCTCATCGGTACGTATGATTTTGGGCAATCGAACCTATATTGGCGAATGGCAATTTGGCAAACGAAGAAACTCGAACGGAAAACTTATCGAGAACCCAGAGGAACACCGTATCACCGTTGAGGTTCCACCCATAATCACAATGGAGACTTGGCAGATAACGCAACAGAGGCTTGAAGAAAATCGATCAGTCGCGAAACGCAATATCAAACATGAATATCTACTGGCAAAACGTCTAACCTGCCAATGTGGCTTAAGCATTATGGGTAATACCAAGTGGAATAATG
Organism: Anaerolineae bacterium; assembly: GCA_016926805.1. Classification (GTDB taxonomy): domain Bacteria; phylum Chloroflexota; class Anaerolineae; order 4572-78; family J111; genus JAFGNV01. Next base: position 123,960 of record JAFGNV010000181.1, on the reverse strand, counting down.
GAATACTGTACCAATACTATCGCTGTCCTTCAAGTGACAGATTTCGCTATAGCAATAGCACCTGTGATCTACCCAGCTTCCGCGTCAAACATGTCGATGGTATTATCTGGGAATGGCTCAAGTCCATACTTACAGATCCTAATATTCTTAAAGAGGCCTTGGCTTCAACTCAAGCCGAACGAGAGCGAGAGCGAAATTTGCTACAAGAAAGGCTACAAACGGTAAAAACTGCGATTGGAGAAAATAAGGCTCAACTTAAACGAGCTCTGGATCTCCATATATCGGGTGAGGTAGCCCATGAAATGTTGTCAGAAAAGATTGCCGGACTAGAAACAGCGATTAATGCGCTAAAAAAACAAGAGAGGGCTTTTATGACCCAATTGAATCAACTCGAACTAACTGAAGAGCAAGCCCAAGATATTATCGATCAATTTGCGCAGAAAGTAGATAAAGGTATTTTCTATGCAGAAACAAATATTAACGTTCGTCGTCAACTGATTGAGGCTTTAGATTTAGAAGGGACACTAGCTGTAGAAAACGACCAAAAGATTATTTACGTAAGTTGCAGATTAGGGGATATAACACTTCCGATTCTTAACGTCGATTGGCAAATTTTGAACACTACAGCACCCAAACCTTCGGCAGCGACAGGTGGGCCATTCACTACTACGCCCACATCGAAGGCCACGAACTGCTGACCCGTAAAGACCTCATTCCCACAGAACCAAATCACAAACGGGCCAATACCTGGTATTACCAGCTCCAGCTTGGCCCGCTACAACACAAATTGCCGCCGATTGTCTCCCATAACTGGCGACGCATCACGTTTATTGTCACTACCGGGGATAGATTTGAAACCGCCGAGGAAATCAACGATTTATTTGAGAAGGAGTCACCGGCCGGGAGATTATACGTAACTCTCAAAGAAGCTGACCTCCACCCCGAACGTGACTTCACTCTCAGGGAAGGGGGCGTGGACTATGTGGCCGACCTGGCGATACCACTGGGGAACAACCAGTGGCTACCGGTAACCTTCGCCCCCGTTGACGATGCTATCCAGGCTTTAAGCAGCATCCTCCGCTTTTCTCCTGACGCCCAAATGGGTGATTGTCTCAAGAGTGTTCAGCAAAAACTGGCCCAATTAGATTAGATATTTAGATCAATCAACCCATACGCCTGCGCCAGCAGTTCCACGGGATGAAACATTCTGGCGCCAGTAGCGTGGGCAATCTGCCAGCGACACGTCTCGCTGTCACATACCGCCACCAGCGACCTCGAAGCCTTGATCTGATCAAACAGCGGCTTACCCACCTCCATAGCAATCTGGTACTTCTCTTTTTTGTAACCGTAGGTTCCGGCAATACCACAACAATCGGCCTGAATATGGTTGACTTTTACGCCAGGGATCATTTCCAGCAAATCGATGGCGGGTAAGCCCATATTGTGGGCTTTGAGTTGGCAAGGGGAATGATAGGGCAGGGTAATATCCAACGGTTGAAAATCAGTCTTCAATTCACCGGCCTCGGCTAATTCCAGGAGAAACTCGCAAATGTCATAGGTTTGTTGGGCGACCAGGCGGGCCTCGGTAGTGTCGATGTCCAGAATGTGGCGATAGTCGGACTTGAGGCTCAGAGTACAACTGGTAGAAGTGCCCACAATCTTATAACCCTCGCGGGCATACCTCACCAACGACCTGATATTTTGGTAAGCGTTCTTGCGGGCAGCTCCAAACTCGGCGTTGGACAACATGGGCAGGCCGCAACACACCTGTTTAGGTACTATCACCTCAAAACCGTTGTGTTCCAGCACAGCCACGGCGGCTTTGCCCACCCACGGTTCGTAATAATTGGTGCTGCACCCGTGGAAATATACAACCTTTTTGTTTGACTGCAACCGCTGGCCCGATTCGCAATGCACTCCTTTGTACCAACCCCGAAATGTTTCCCAGGAAAAAAGCGGCATCGGCGCATAGCGATGAATCCCTAATACCTGCTCGGTGAGCCAGCGAATCATTCCGTTGGTGAATAGAGCATTAGCCAGCGGCGCAAAGGGGCTACCCAACATCCCCAACAATTCTGAACGCCCCAACAAGCGATTCCGCAGGGGGATTGGTTTACGTTGATAGAGTCTGGCCCGGGCTTTGGCGTTCATCTCCATCACCTTCACCCCGTGGGGACAAACCATAGTGCAAACGCCGCAGCCACTGCAATAATCCAGGCTGTTATCCACCGAAATTTCGCGCGGGCTGCGGAAACGTTGCGCTTGCGGCCCCACAAACTTTGGACCGGGGAATAAATCGGTTACACGATGCACCGGACAGTGCGAGGTACAGATATTACACTTAATACACAAATCGGCGGTGTACTGCGCCTGTTCCCAGATAGACAGGACGAGTTGGTCTTGAATTACTTGGGTCGTCATCAATAATTCTCACCTGGTAAAACGTGAAATGGTTTATGCCGCCCGGCTTATGCGGTCCACAATCGTAGCTACCACCGTGGCCGCCGTGGCCAGGGCCACCCCGTCGCCCGTCCGGCCAACAATCCAGTTTGAACCGGCCAGGGTAGCCCCGGTTACAAACAAATTTTTCGCCAGCGGCATTCCGGACTCATCGACCGGGTTCAATTGCCGATTCACCTTAACCCCGTAATTGGCTATTGGCTGATCCCCGGCGGACAGAAATTTTGGCTCAAACCACTGGTGACGATCGGCCTCGGCGATAACCGGCAGGTCAAAAATCGGCTCCCAGACCTTACCCTCACCATCGGTTTGAATGCCCCCACCAAAAATACCGCCGGTGGCCAAAACATAATTTTCGGCTACAACCGGCTTCAACCGGCTGGCCGTCTCGAGGCGAATCTGTTGAACCCGCCCATTTTCAATTACCCCATCGACCACCTTACTACCAATAAGCAATCGTCCCCCGGCTGCCAGAAACACACTCTGCAAAGCGTCAAACAAACGGCGGCCCGGCACCGACGGCGGCAAGGTGCTAACCTCAAACACAACTTTGCCTAAGCCTCGCTGCAAGTCGGCCATTACCTCGGCATGTCGTTCCAGCCCCAATACCGCCGGGAAACCAACCCGGCCATAACCTCTGCTGGCGCTTTTAACGGCCTTGACCACCTGCTGCCGAAATTCGGGCTGCTCAAACGCGCGGGCCAGTTCGATGGGGGTTACGTTCATTTTACCTGCTATAGGCCAGGGCGCATCAATCGTCAGCGCAGCAACCTGCACCCCAAGCTTCTGCTCGTTTAGATTCTGGCTTATCAATGCCGGATAAAAATCGCGCAACTCATCAAAACCAATCACCAACATTCGTCCCCGGGTATTCAGGTCGCCATTGGCCAGCGACACCGGAGCCAGGCACGTGGGATGCCCCACCCCGGCCGGGCCGGGCAGCAGCCAATTCCGCTCCAACGAACCCTGATAGTCTAGCCGGCCTTTCACCAAACTCAAAAATGCCTCCAACCCAGCCCGAATCTGCTCCGGTCCTACCAGGCAAAAAGGATGCTCCGGTCGTTCGGCCAGAAAATCGGGTAGTTTTTGCGCCGGATTGTGGACCGGCTCCCGCGAGTCTGCGGGGTGGTAGCCCAACACGTCAATTGCGCCCGAGGCTAACAGGAGGGCGCCAGCGCCCTGGGCCACCAGCAGAACCTTTTTGTTGGCCCCAGCCAGAAGACAGGCCGTAGTCAATCCGGCCAGACCGGTCCCAATGATAATCGTATGGTATGGTTTCAAATCATCCTGTTTCAAAATAACCTTCTGTCTCTAATTCGCCGATTCTTTTTTCCTCACCACCACTCAACGCCAGGGGCAATTTGTCCAAACCCAGCAAACCCAAATAGATCCCCTGGTCAAGCTGCATCTGGCGCAGGTTCTGCCCCCACATTACCGGGAGCATGCCTTTCCAGCGCTCCTGCAAAAAATCAACCAGAACCTTATTGACCTGGCGAGCCGATAACTGTTGTTGCTTCTGCATCATCCCGGCCACCCGGTAGGTACAGAATCCACCCTGACACGGCCCCATGCCGACCCGCAAATCGCGGCGCAGGTCATTGATGAGGGGGTGATGATAGCGTGCCAGGCTAGTTTCAATTTGGGAACGGGTGACCAGCTCGCATTCACAGATGAATTGTTCGGTTGGGTCAGCTCTCTCTGCCTTTTCCAATCGACTTCCCAACCAATGGAATTTTCTGGCCCCTGGGGGAGACAAAATCGTTTCGGCGGTACGGCACGGACGCTTGACGCCGAGTTTGCGGCAAACCAGATCAACCGCCTGTTCGGCCATCAGGCGATAAGTGGTCCATTTGCCGCCGGTAATCGTGATAAAGTTATCCACGCCATCACGGGACCCGTGATCCAAAAGGGCATGGTTACGCGTGACCTGCCGCAGATCGGAACCCGCCTCTTTTTCCTGGTATAACGGGCGCACGCCGGCCCAGGCGCGCAACGGCCGGAAATTCTTGAACGAAGGAACCAATTTTGCCCCGTTGTCAAGCATCTTCCTGATTTCCCAATCTTCAATGGCATAATTATCGGGATCAGGCACCCCCACCGAGGTGGTGCCAACCACGGCCACCGAACCCACCGGCACCAAAATATCACCATCGCCGGGCGGGGCGCAGCGATTGATCACCCTATTGACCATCCGATAATTCATCGCCACCAAGGTGCCTTTGCTTGCCTGTACGGTCACCTCACAACCGGCCAGCCGGGCAACACGCCCACTCCAGGGGCCGGCCGCATTGACCACCAGATCGCTCTCAATGGCAATTTTTTCTCCTGTGATAACGTTCTTGGCTACAACTCCGGTGACCTGTCCACGGTCAAGCAGAAGATCGATTACCTGGTGATACAAAAATGTTTCCGCGCCATATTCGGCGGCAGCATCGAGCAGTACCTGGCACGCCTCCCAGGTTTCAACACTGGCGTCCGGCACCGCAAAACAACGGGTGAGCGCCGAATTCAGCAGCGGCTCACGGCGCAGCGCTTCGGCGGTAGAGATTTCTTCTACGGGTATCCCGGCCCGTTGGCAGGCCTCAAAGAATATGGTGGGGTAATCCGGCACAGCGGGCGACCCATCATCTGGCAAAACCACAACCAGGCCGCCGGTATCCTCAACGGCGTGCGGCATAATTTTTTTCAACACCATATTCTCTTGAATGCACTCGCGGGCGGTATCGGCGTCTCTCACCGCATACCTGGCCCCACTGTGCAACAGCCCGTGGAAACGACCGGAGGTACCATTCGATAATCCACCTCGCTCTAACAGGGCACATTTGAAACCACGCTGAGCCAGGTCAAAAAGAATGCCGCAGCCCGTCACGCCGCCGCCAATCACCACTACCTCAGTTGATCGTTTCATAGATGCCGCTCACTCATTATCTCATCGCCCATTGTTCATTGTCTCATTGTTCATTCTCAGGCAAAGTGATATATACTGCCGGGAAATCACCAACAAACCGTTCATAAACCAGCAGGAAATCGCCTTCCTCAACCGGAACCTGAACGCAAATATTACCGGTGACAAACCCGCTACCTCTAGCCACCACCCCATTCAACTCAGCCGGAACAACCCCACAACTTGTTTCGGAACCATACGGCTTGTAAACAATATGGTGGTTACCCATAAGATAAAAATCTGAAGCATCAATCCTGATTGGTTCTGCCGCGTCACCTGCCACATTGGTTACTTTGACGGTTACCATCATCATCCGTTTGCCTCGCGAAGGCGGATCGTTATTGGAATTTTGCGCTTTAACCAGGGGCCAAGCGTCATCGACAATGGATAGAACTTCGACATGCAATCCATCCCAGGTATCGTTGGCCGCCAACGACGAACCCAGATCAACGGATTTTTTTTGTTCCTCCACGGCGGCCTTGGTAGCCTCTAAAGAGGCTTCGGTGGCCCGGACCGAGATGGCCACTGCCGTAGCGGTCAAATCCGGTGGACCAAACCGATACGCAATTACCGGCCCCAGGAACGCTATTAAACTGACCAGCACTACTGCTGCTCCTACAATGAAAAAGAAAATGATTCTTCGAACAAACGTAGAGGACATGTTCCGGTCTCCCTTAAAATCAAGCGTTAAAAAACCACCAAAAGATCAAACATCCTGGTGGTTTATTTTACACCAATTGTGAATTTTTGTCTTATTCAGACCGAGCCATTCCTGATTGTTTCGGGCCATTCACGGCCATCTGAATGATTCTGACCAATCCCACCATGGCCAGGTGAACCGGCCACAACAGCCACAAATTGGGACGGTAGAAGAAAATGGTCGCTCCCAGAATCAGGATGATAACTTCCAACAGAAGTTGTGGCTGTTGGAAGAACCGATTTTGTTGCAGTTTGCTGATTAACATTTTTTCTAAAATTGTCCAACCTGTCCCAAAAACAACTCCCAGGTAGAGATCATCGGTCATCAGCCAAAAGAGCGCCCAATAGAAGGCCCCATGGACAGTGTGGTAGATAGTGTCAATAACCGACACTGAAGAGGTTGCTTCCACAATACCAGAGCGAGCCAGTTCCCAGGTAATTCCGGCCAAAACGAGTAGAGCGATCAAGCCAGTTATGATGATTGCCCTACCATCTCCCAGCCATTCAAGCATGATCAGCGCCATCACGTTGGGTAGTTCAGACCCCAGCAAATTGGATGAAACCAGAGAAAAATATGCCAATCCCTTTAAACCCAAAAAGGAAGGGGCCAACAACCCCGATACCATCGCCAGATATGGCAACCCTACCATATAAAAAAATTCAGCGGCGCGACCAAGCCACCGCTGTTCCAGGTTCTGCCATCGGGCATCTTTAGTTTTGTTTTTCAACCAGTTCCAGCCAAGGGGAATTACCAGCGAAAAAACCGCAAGTCCCCCGGCCCAACCCTGATCCATCAACTATCCCTCGGCGCAGACCGCTCAAAAGGAATCTGCAGCCGCACCGTTGCGCCCTTACCAGGGGTCGATTCCAGGACGCAACGTCCACCCACGGCCCGCGCCCGCTCGTCCATATTGATCAGGCCCAAACTGGTACGCTGGTCGTAAGTAGCCTTGGTCGTATCCACATCAAAACCAACCCCATTATCTCTGACTTCCACAAACAAATTGCCCTGCCGGGCAACCAAGCTGATATTGAGTTTGGTGGCCTGGGAGTGTTTTTTGACGTTACCAACTGCTTCTTCAACGATGGCAAAAACAACGCCCTCGGCCTCGGAATCCAATTGTCCATCGTAACCCTGGCTCGACAGAACCACCTCAAAGGTTTCCGTTGTCCGCAACCTTTCCACATACTGCTCCAGAGCCGCCATCAGGCCTTGTGTTTCCAAAATCACCGGACGCATGGCAAAAAGCATGGTCCTGATTTCGTGAGTGGTGCGCTGCGCAATTTCTTCAACTTTTATGATCTCATCATAGGCTTTGTTGACGTCTTTGTTCTGCAGGACCATTTTGATAAAGTTGAGGCGCATCGCAATCGCCGCAATCGATTGGGTTGGCCCATCATGCAAATCACGGGCCAGTTTGCGACGTGCCTCCGCTTCCTTTTCCAAAATACGTTGCTGTTCAAGCTGGAGATCCTCAAAGAGCTGGGCATTTTGCAGGGCAATAATGGCCTGACTGCAAAAAGTAGCCAATAATGAGGCATGATCCTCGTTATAAAAATTAGGCTCCGTGGTGCAGAAAAGTACAACCCCATACGTGGTAAACCCTGCTCGCAAGGGCGCACAAATTGCCGAGCGAATACCTGGGGTGGAAGCAAATGAAACCAATCCCTTATCGTGTTGCGCCCGATGCGTAATCTTGACCTCAGCAGTGTGAATCGTCCGTCCAATAAGGCCTTCCTCGCCGCTAACCTTGCGCCCCTCGTCGCGCCGGGCGAGGTTGTGCCCGGCCACCACAGTTAGCTGATTAGCCCTGCCATCGCCGCCGTCTCCTTCAAAAAGTAGCACCATCCCCACGGTGGTCTCATCCTCAATCCCTGCCTCTACCATCGCCGAAAAAGCCAGATCAATCATCGTTCGTAATACATTGCGATAGTTGAGCGTGGAACTCATGGTCAGGGCCATCTCAGAAATCAACCGTCCCCGCTCATTGGCCACTCGCAACCGTTCCAATTCCGCTTCGTTAGCGTGCTCAAGCCTTTCAACGCGCCGTCGCATAAAAAGACCAGGCACCGCTCCCGCCGCAAACAGCACCAGGGCAACCATTCCAATAGAAAACAAAGTCTCGATCAACTCGGGGCGGTCGATTTCACCTCCACCCAAAATAGGCACCAGGGTAACGCCATAGCTCAAAACAATAGGCAACGCCGTCAAGAGGCCAGCCTCCGTATCCCAACGCACGCCAGCAATAATTATCGGAAAGACCGCTACGGGCAGTAAGAGAAAGGCATGCTCGCGCATCAGCACCAGGATGGCTATGGCAATTACCACATCCAGCACAATCGCGACCACCGCCATCCAATTTGGATAATAATTGGCCCAGAGAAAGCCGGCATAAATCCCATTGAGTACCAGGCCAACGCCCACAATCAGCAGGAGAATCAGAAAATAAGGAGAAGGTGCGGCTGTAAACAAACCCTCTCCCAAAACAAACAGGGCGGTCAAGATCAGCCAGAACCACCTGAGATTGGAAACCAGCCAATCCAACAACAACGGATTCACTTGCGTGTTTGTGGTTGACTCCGTGATGAGAGCACCTCCATTTTCTTTGATTTTATTATATTACAAATTGGGTTAATCTGCAACGAGATTATCTTCTCATCTTTTTTCCTTTCCCAACTTGTGCGCACGCAAAAATTATGGCATTCTATGGCAGCGTCGCCATAGGGGTGTTTGTGAGTCCAGAAGATTTATCCTGCCATACCTGCTGAAAATTCTACCACCCTCTATCCCATAACCGCCCCCCAAAAAATCAACAAGCATCCCTCAAATTTTCCTTCAAGGGAGGTATCCGAATGAAAATCACCAAAGCCGTCATTACCGCTGCCGGGCCAAAACAACGGACCTTGCCCCTGCAAACCCTCATCGACCGGGACGGAATCGAAAAATCCGTTCTGGGCATCATTGTCGAAGAAGTGCTCAGAGCCGGTGTAGAAGAAATTTGTGTTGTGGTTCAGCCGGGCGACGAAACATCCTATGCCAAAGTCGCCGGTGACCACGCCGGCCGCCTCCACTTTGTCCATCAAGTCAATGCCCTGGGTTATGGACATGCGGTCTACTGCGCCAAAGATTTTATTGGCCGCGATCCCTTCCTGCACCTGGTGGGTGATCATCTTTACGTCAGTCGCACCGATGAAGGTTGCGCCCAACACCTGGTCAAGGTAGCCGAAGCCGAAGCGTGCGCAATTTCGGCGGTGCAAGCCACCCGAGAAAACCTGCTGCCTTACTACGGCACCATCGGCGGGCGGCGTCTGGCCGGCCGGCCAGACCTTTACCAGGTGGAAACGGTTGTTGAAAAGGCCACGCCCACCGAGGCCGAACAACGTCTCATTGTGCCGGGGCTACGGGCCGGACATTATCTCTGCTTTTTTGGAATGCACGTGTTGACTTCTACCGTTATCGATATTCTGGAAAGGCAAATCGAGGGGGCAGGCCAGCCAGGTAGGGCCGAGCTGGCCGATGCCCTAGCCGAACTGGTTAACAAGGAGAAATATTTGGCCCTGGAAATACACGACTGGCGTTATGATGTCGGTGTAAAATATGGCTTGCTAACTGCCCAACTGGCCCTGGCCTTAAGCGGTCGGGATCGAGACGAGGTTCTTTCCAAATTGCTCGAATTGCTGGCCCTCCGCGAATTAGGTACAACCAAAAATGTGACGAGCTGATTCATTTTTTTAAGTCAATAATGCAAGGACCCACCCATGAGTGAGTTAATAAAAATCATCACCGCTACAGCGCCGGAGATTCGCAATCGCTCTCTCGAGGCCTTTTGTCGCAAGGCCTCCCTGACTCAACTTCTGGCCGAATGCGAGTCCCTCGACCGGTTTCGCCGCGAAAGCGATAACCTTTACGAGCGCGTCCGCGCCTTATTCTTCCTCTATGCCATCCATCGTTTTCACCTGCCACTCAAACCCGAAATCGAAGCGAAGGGATTGATACCCTTTGACGGCTATACGAATCTACTGGAACGCCGGTTTGAGGAAGCCATTGATATTTTCCTGACCATTCAGCAAGTCAATGGCCCTAATGATGGCATTTCCAGCGCCCTGGCCGAAGCTTATCACCGTCTCGGTTTTCAAACCTTGGCCGACCAGGTGCGGCGGAGCGTGCGTTCGGTTTGGGGTAACCAGTGGATGTTCCGCATCGGTCACCCGGCTGACCACCCCCTGCGAGTGCGCCCGGAATTGCTCCAACGCTCGGAGGCCAACCCGCTATTCCCTATTCTCAAAGAAGCCACGCCCGTCCGGATGGATTTAACCCACAGCGGCTGGAGCGACATCTTCTTCCTGGGGATGGACTTCCCTGAAGGCGCACGGGTGCTCAACGTGTCCATCGACTTGGCCGTGCGTGACGGCAACGCCAATCGGCCTCTGCCCCCGGTGGAAGCCTACTTTCGCGTCATCGACCAGCCGGTTTTGCAGTTAGCCAGCGTCGACCTGGGCGCCAGCGCCGAAATCTCCACTCTGGCCGAAGTGTTCGACTTTGCCCGCGATTACCTGGGTTTGCTGAAAGCGGCGGTCATTGCCTCGGGGATTGTGCCGCCGGGGATGGAGGGGGCGGAACAACCCCTGGCCGACCTGCTGGCCCGGCTGGTCAAACCTGGTTACGGCCTGGAAATCGTCAGCAAGGTCAACGACATTCCCCGGGGGTCTCGTCTGGCCGTGTCCACCAATCTGTTGGCCTGTCTCATTGCCGTTTGTATGCGGGCCACCGGACAAACCCATTCCCTGACCGGCCAACTGGCGGAAGGGGAACGCCGACTGGCAGCGGCGCGGGCCATTTTAGGCGAGTGGCTGGGCGGTTCCGGCGGCGGCTGGCAAGACTCCGGTGGCGTCTGGCCAGGGATGAAACTCATTCAAGGCGTCAAAGCTGTCGAGGGAGACCCAGAATTCGGCGTCAGCCGGGGATGTCTTCTGCCGAGTCATCGGATTTTCACCCTGGATGATGCCTCGGCCAGCACCAGACAAAACCTGCAAGACAGTTTGGTGCTGGTACACGGCGGCATGGCTCAGGATGTCGGCCCCATTTTAGAAATGGTCACCGAGAAATATCTCCTACGCTCCGAAGCCGAGTGGCAAGGCCGACAGCAGGCAATTGAGATTTTGGATGAGGTGGTCGCCTTGCTCAAACAGGGCGACATCCCCGCCATCGGTGCGGCCACGCAGCGCAACTTTTTTGGCCCCATCCAGACTATCATTCCTTGGGCCACTAACTTGTACACGGAAACCATCATCAACCGCGCCAGCACCGAATTTGGCCCAGATTTCTGGGGCTTTTGGATGTTGGGCGGCATGTCGGGCGGGGGGATGGGGTTTATTTTCAACCCGGCCAAAAAATCGCAAGCCCAGGAACGCCTGCAAGTTATCATGAGCCAGACCAAGCGCCGACTGGAAAAGGCCATTCCTTTTGGCATGGAGCCAGTGGTTTACGATTTTGCCATCAACGAGCGCGGGACCTACGCCGATCTCCTCACCGGCGAAGCCGCCCTGATGCCCGCGGGCTACTATACCTTGACCGTGCCCGGACTGCTGCGGTTGGAACCACGCCAATTGTCGGCCTTTCGCCGGGCAGAACTGGATCGTTTTGGCGCGGCCTGTCGCGCCGACAAGGCGTTATCCGGCATGGTGCAGACCCTTTTCGACCGCCTCTTGCCCCATGCAGACGAAGAGGAAGCCCGCGAACAAAGCCTGGAGGTCTTGCTCGAGGCGTATGGTTTTGACCGGGTTCAGCACGAGCAAATCCGGGCCGACCTGCGCAGCGGCCGCATTGGCCTGGCCCAAAACCGGCTGCCCGTGAGCAGTAAAATTGAAGATGCTGGGCCGGATGATGTCTTCGACGCCACGCAAGGCTTACCCGACCGGTACCGTGAAATTGGTCTGGCTGCTCTGGCCAGGGGAGCGGTCGCCGTTGTTTCATTGGCGGGAGGAGCCGGCAGCCGCTGGACCAAAGGCGCGGGTGTGGTTAAGGCCTTGAACCCGTTCTGTAAACTGGGGGGGCGGCATCGCAACTTTATCGAAGTGCATCTGGCCAAAAGTCGCCGGATAGGGCGGAAATGCGGCATGCCTTTACCGCACCTCATTACCACCAGTTATCTGACCCACGAACCGATCTCGGCCTATTTGCAGGCCGAAGACAATTACGGTTACCCCGGCTCATTACTGCTCTCCCCAGGGCGAAATATTGGTCTCCGCTTGATTCCAACAACGCGCGACCTCCGTTTTGCCTGGGAAGAGATGCCCCAACAAATCCTGGACGAGCAGGCTCAGAAGGTATTGGAAAGTCTTCACGCCGCCCTCATCAACTGGGCGCAGCAAATGGGTGAAGGCAGCGATTATACCGATAACCTGCCGCTGCAATGCCTCCATCCGGTTGGCCACTGGTACGAAGTGCCCAATCTCTTTCGCAACGGCGTACTGGCCCGGCTGCTGGACGAACGCCCCAACCTGAAATACCTGATGGTGCATAACATCGACACCCTGGGCGCGAACGTAGATCCGGCTCTGCTCGGCTACCACATCAACGAAGGCGCCGCCCTGACCACCGAAGTTATCACCCGTCGCCTCGATGACCGGGGCGGCGGCCTGGCCCGGATTGACGGCCACCTGCGCCTCATCGAGGGGCTGGCTCTACCACGGGAAGAGGTTGAGTTCGAGCTTTCGTATTACAACTCCAGCACCACCTGGATCGATCTGGACCAACTCCTGGCCGTCTTTGGCCTGACCCGCAACGACCTGACCGACACGACCAAAATCGCGGCGGCGGTGCGCGCCCTGGCTGCCCGGATGCCCACCTACATCACCCTCAAAGATGTCAAAAAACGTTGGGGCAAGGGCCAGGAAGACATCTACCCGGTGACCCAATTCGAGAAGTTGTGGGGCGATATGACGGCGCTAGCGGAGTTGAACCACCGTTTTGTCGTTGTCCCCCGCCTGCGCGGCCAGCAACTCAAAGAGGTAGCCCAGCTCGATGGCTGGCTGCGGGATGGTTCGGCGGCATATTTAGAGTCGCTATGTGAGTGGGAATAAGATTTGTGTGTTGACCAAGGAGGTCTAACCATGTCCCAAGAAACCAACTACAAAGCCGAATTGGTGGGGGTGTTTGGCCATCCCGTGGCCGAGAACCCGACCATTGTGATGCAGGAGGCCGCGTTTCAGGCCCTCAACCTCAACTGGCGATACCTGACCATTGAGGTTTACCCTCAAGACCTGGCCGACGCCGTCAAGGGGTTGCGAGCCTTCAACATGCGGGGAATCAATCTGACCATTCCCCACAAGGTTGAAATTCTCAAATATTTGGACGAAATAGCCGAAGATGCTAAATTGATGGGCGCAGTCAACACGGTGCGGCGCGAGGGCGATAAGCTCATCGGCGAAAACACCGACGGCAAAGGTTTTTTGCGCGCCTTACGCGACGATGCCCGGCTAAATCCGGCGGGCAAGCGGGCGGTGATATTGGGGGCCGGTGGCGCGGCACGGGCTATCACGGTAGAATTGGCCCTGGCCGGTGCCGCCCAAATCACGGTGGTCAACCGCTCGGTTGAGCGCGGTCAAACCCTGGCCAACCTACTCAAGCAAAAGACTCCGGCAGCGGCAGAATTTGTGCCGTGGGACGATACCTACAAAATCCCAACCGGCACGGATATACTGGTCAACGCCACCTCTATTGGCCTCTTTCCCGAGGTTACGGCCAGACCCGATATTGATTACGATTCCATCACCGCCGCAATGACCGTGTGTGATGTGATACCCAATCCACCCCATACCCCCTTTCTCAAAGAGGCAGAAGCTCGGGGAGCGACCACGTTGGACGGCCTGGGCATGCTGGTTTACCAGGGAGCAATCGGCTTCAAGATGTGGACCGGTTTGAATGCCCCCATCGAAGTCATGCGCCAGGCTCTGGCCCAAGCATTTGGCCAATCTGTTTGACAAGAACAAAACGGTTATGGTATCGTTACCGCAGACCTACATTTAGGAAAGAGCAGTTTCTTGGAGAAGAGCTATGAGCAGACCTGTCACATCCAGCCGTCGTAACGGCAAAACGGCGGAAGCGTTTGAAAAAGCCCTGGCCGACAATTTATACTATACGCGCGGCCAGGCGATATATACGGCCAGCCCCTACGATGTGTATACAACCCTGGCCTATACCATCCGGGATTATTTGATGGAACGCTGGCGCAAAACCGTTGACACTTACTTTGAAACAAATCCCAAATTTGTTTTTTATCTTTCGGCCGAGTATCTGCTGGGTCGCCAGTTGACCCAAAATATGCTCTATACCGGCACCACCGAATTGGCCCGCCAGGCCCTGAAAGAGTACGATTTTGGTCTGGATGAACTCATTGAGTTTGACTACGAACCAGGGTTAGGTAACGGTGGCCTGGGCCGCCTGGCGGCCTGCTTTCTCGACTCGCTGGCCACGCTGGATATTCCCTGCATCGGCTACGGGATTCGTTACGAGTTTGGTATTTTCAAACAATCCTTCAAGGATGGCTGGCAGGTTGAAAGCCCCGACGAATGGCTCTATTACGGTACTCCCTGGGAATTTGCCCAACCGGACGACATGGTCGAAGTGGGGTTTGGCGGTTACACGCAAGGCTATACCGATGAACAAGGAAATTATCGTGTCCGCTGGCTGCCCGGCCAAACCGTGCTGGGCGAGCCGTTTCATACCCTGGTACCCGGCTACAAAACCAATTCGGTCAATCTGTTACGCCTCTGGCGAGCGCGGGCCAGCAAAGAATTCGACTTTCAACTTTTTGACGTGGGCGACTACGCTCGCGCCGTGCATCAAAAGACCTTTTCGGAAAACATCACCAAAGTGCTCTATCCCAACGATAATACCCCGCAAGGTAAAGAACTGCGACTAAAACAGCAATATTTCTTTGTGGCCTGTTCCTTGCAAGACATCATCCGCCGTTACCTGGTGTTCAACGATAGTCTGGAGCAACTCCCCGAGAAAGCCGTTATCCAGCTCAACGACACCCACCCGGTTGTAGCTATCCCTGAACTGATGCGAATTTTGCTGGACGATTACAAATTTGGCTGGGACCAGGCCTGGAACGTAACCACCCGCATGTTTGCCTATACCTGCCACACCCTGATGCCGGAAGCTCTGGAAAAGTGGCCGGTTGATCTGTTTGAGCGCCTACTTCCTCGCCACCTGGAAATTATCTTTGAAATCAACAGTCGCTTCCTGAATCAGGTGCGAACCAGATTTCCCAACGACGAAGCGCGCGTTGCCCGGATGTCCATCATCGAGGAGGGGCCGGAACAGCAGGTCCGCATGGCCCATTTGGCCAGCGTGGGGTGTTTCTCCATCAACGGGGTGGCCGAGTTGCAATCCAAGCTGCTCCGGGAGAAATCCATGCGCGATTTTGCCGACATGTGGCCGGAAAAATTCAACAACAAAACCAATGGCGTTACCCCGCGCCGCTTTATACGGCTGGCCAACCCCCGCCTGGCCGACCTCATCACCACCACCATCGGCGATGGCTGGCTGACCGATTTGGAACAGCTCAAACAACTTGAAGCCCACGCTGACAGCGCCAGATTCCGGCGTGCTTGGCGAGAGGTCAAACAGCGAAACAAAGAAGATTTGGCCGCCTATATTCTCAAACACACCGGCCTTAAAGTCGATCCCAATTCCCTCTTCGACGTGATGGTCAAGCGGCTACACGAATACAAACGCCAACTCCTTAAAGCATTGCACATCATTACGCTCTACAACCGGATCAAGGCCAACCCGGATATTGAAATAATTCCCCGCACGTTCATTTTTGGGGCCAAGGCCGCACCCGGTTACTATATGGCCAAACTCATCATCAAACTAATCAACTCCCTTGCCGAAGTTGTCAACAACGACCCCGATGTTCGTAACCGGCTCAAAGTGGTCTTCCTGCCCAATTTTAATGTTTCTCTGGGGGAGAAAATCTATCCGGCGGCAGACGTTTCTGAGCAAATTTCGATGGCGGGCAAGGAGGCATCGGGCACAGGTAATATGAAATTTGCCCTCAACGGCGCCCTGACCACCGGCACCCTGGATGGAGCCAACATTGAAATCCGCGAGCGGGTTGGCGAGGAAAACTTCTTTTTGTTTGGACTGACCGCCGAAGAGGCATTTAACCTGAAGAACCAGGGCTACATTCCAATGGACTCCTATCGCCTCAATCCCGAACTCAAACAGGCGATTGACCGGATCGCTTCCGGCTACTTTGCCAACGGAGACCAGGAACTATTTCGGCCCATTGTCGACTCGCTGCTGTATCACGATGAATACCTGCTGCTGGCCGATTACCAATCCTATATCGACTGCCAGGATGAGGTTTCGCGGCGCTACCAGTACCAGGAATCGTGGACGCGGATGTCTATTCTCAACACGGCTCGTTGTGGTTTCTTCTCGTCGGATCGCAGCATACGCCAGTATTGCCAGGATATTTGGCAGGTGCAGCCGGTGAAAACCGAAACGGAGTAGCATGCCCAAAACCAGTTTGCCTCCCAAAAAAACCAAAATCGTTTGCACCATCGGCCCGGCGTCTGAAGCACAGGCAGTACTCGAGCGGATGATTGGCAACGGGATGAACGTGGCCCGCCTGAACTTTGCCCACGGTGATTTTGACAGTCACGCCCAGGTTATCCAAAACATCCGCGCGGCAGCGAGCGCGGTTAGTCAGCGGGTGGCCATTATGGGCGATTTGCCCGGCCCCAAGATGCGCATTGGCCGCCTGAACCAGGAAACCATAGAATTGAAACAAGGCCAATCCTTCATTTTGCAAACCGGGGACATCATCGGCAACGATCGGCGGGTATCGATGAGTTTTGCCGGTTTACCTCAGGCCGTCAAACCGGGGAACAAAATTTTTCTTGCCGATGGCTTCATCCAGCTTGAAGTCAAGCAGGTGATAGACCAGGAAGTCCACTGCACGGTGTTGGTCGGCGGCGAACTGCGTCCCCACAAAGGGGTCAACCTGCCCGACATTGACTTGGGCATTAGCGCCTTCACCGAGCGCGACCGGCAGTTTTTGGAATTTGCGGCGGAGCAGAAACTCGATGCTATCAGCCAATCATTTGTGGAGCGTCCCGCTGATATTCAAACCGTGCGAGATGCCGCCGCCGCGTTAGACTACGAGCCGTTTATCATTGCCAAAATCGAACGATCGCGGGCGGTAGAAAATTTGGAAGCCATCCTGCAAGTCGCCGATGGGATTATGGTGGCTCGCGGCGACCTGGGGGTGGAAATTCCAATCGAACGAATCGCCATTACCCAGAAACAGATCATCCGCCAGGCCAATCTGTTTGAGCGGCCGGTCATTACAGCCACCCATATGCTGGAGTCGATGGTGTACAACAGCCGTCCCACCCGCGCCGAGGCTACGGATGTGGCCAACGCCATCCTCGATGGGACAGATTGTGTAATGCTCTCCGAGGAAACGGCAATGGGTAATTTTCCCATCAGCGCCGTGGCCATGATGACCCACATCGCCGAAGTTACCGAGCCAAGTTGCTGTGTTCAGGAAATCGTGCAACTTCTGGAGGCCGCCAGAAACAGGGACAAAATCAGTCTCGAAGACCTCATCTCTTTGAGTATTTATTTCAGTGTGAAAACATTGTCGCCCTGCGCTGTGATCACCCCCACACTCAGTGGGGCCACCCCCCGGCGTCTGAGTCGCTTCCGACTGCCGGTGTGGCTGGTGGCGGTCAGCCCCAACCAGGCTGTTTGCCAAAACTTGCAGTTTTCTTACGGAGTCTATCCGGTTTACGAAACCGAACGCCCGGCAAGCTGGCGGCAATATACTCGAAACTGGCTGGAGCAACACGGGTTGGCCGCAGACCTGGCCCTTCTGACCCAGGGGTCATCAGGAGGAACCAATCGGGTCGACATTATCGACCTCAACCGCCCCCTTGATGACACATCGATCTGGTGAAGTTAGACCTATTCAAGATCTGACCCATAACAGGAAACCAACATGGCAATCAACCGGATTATCGTCATTGTTCTGGATAGTGTAGGCATTGGCGAGTTGCCCGACGCCGCCACCTTCGGCGACGTGGGCAGCCACACCCTGGGCAACATTGCCCGCGTGGTAGGTGGATTGAACCTGCCAAACATGGAAGCCCTTGGCCTGGGCAATATTGCCATTTTGCAGGGCGTTATCCCGCAATATCAGCCAAAAGCTGGGTACGGCAAAATGGCTGAAGTGTCGGCAGGTAAGGACACCACCACCGGCCACTGGGAGCTAATGGGGCTTCAACTGACCCAAGCTTTTCCCCTGTATCCCGACGGTTTCCCGCCAGAGATTATGGCGCGATACAAAGCCGAAACCGGGCGCGGCTGGCTGGGCAATTATCCGGCTTCCGGCACCGTCATCATCGAGGAGTTGGGCGAGGAACACATGCGTACCGGCAAAACCATTGTCTACACCTCCGGCGATAGCGTGTTCCAAATTGCCGCCCACGAAGAAGTGATTCCAGTGGAGGAATTGTATCGGATTTGCCGTATCGCCCGCGAAATTTTACGCGGCGAACACGAAGTCAGCCGGGTGATTGCCCGGCCTTTTGTGGGTACACCCGGCAAGTTTCAACGCACGGCCAACCGGCACGATTTTTCGGTGAAGCCGCCAGCGCCTACCGTGCTCGACCATTTAAAGGAAGCCGGTCTGATGGTGTACGCCGTGGGGAAAATCAACGATATTTTTGACGGCGAAGGTATCACCGATTCGGTTCATACCCAGGACAACATGGACGGCCTGGACAAAACTATCGCCGCCATTCGCCAGCGTCGTGAGCGAGGTCTGATTTTCATCAATCTGGTTGATTTCGACGCCAAGTTTGGCCATCGTAACAACCCCCAAGGTTATGCCAACGCTTTGGAAGATTTCGACCGCCGGTTGCCGGAAATTATGGAGGCACTGGCAGAGGATGATATTTTGGCCATCACCGCCGACCACGGCAATGATCCTACTACTCCCAGCACCGACCACTCCCGCGAGTATGTGCCCCTGCTCATCACCGGCGTGCCAGTTCGAGCAGGAGTCAATATTGGCGTGCGCCATACGTTTGCCGATTTGGGCGCCACCATTGCCGACATTTTGAGTGTGAAACCGCCTTTAGCCGGCACAAGTTTCAAGTCGATGATATTGAAGTAGGGACAGGCTTTGTGCCGATCCCGGGCAACCAGCCGGATTCCCCCTACTTTTTGATATGACCCAGGAGGTTATTCAATGAGCGAGCAAATGGAAAAAATCGTAGCGGCGCGCGACTACATTCAAGCGCGAACAAAAATCATGCCGCAGGTAGCCATTATTTTGGGCTCCGGTTTGGGGTCCCTGGCCGATGAGGTTAAGATTGACGCCGTATTCCCGTATAGCGAGATCCCGGGCTTTCCGGCGACGACGGTGGTGGGCCACGCCGGGCGGCTGGTCGTTGGCCAACTGGAAGGCAAACACGTGGTTGTAATGCAAGGCCGGTTTCACTACTACGAAGGGCAGCCGATGGCAACGGTTATCCTGCCGGTGCGGGTGATGTATGCCCTCGGCGCACGGGTGCTTATTGTGACCAACTCTGCCGGAGGCTTGAACCCGGATTTTGAGCCGGGTGACGTGATGCTCATTACCGATCACCTCAATTTGATGGGCACTAACGCCTTAATCGGCCCCAATGAGGATGAGCTTGGCCCCCGCTTCCCCGATATGACCCACACCTATTCGCCCCACCTGCAAGCCCTGGCTTTGCGGCTGGCCAGGCGTGAGGAAATTGCCCTGCAACAGGGCATCTACGCCGCCTGGTCGGGACCAACCTATGAGACTCCGGCAGAGCGACGCTTTTTGCGGCTGATTGGCGGCGACGCCGTAGGCATGTCCACCGTGCCCGAGGTAACCGCCGCCAGGCATGCCGGGATGCGTATTTTGGGGCTATCGGCCATTACCAATATTGCCACCGGCGCGGCAGACCAGCCGCCCGACAATCACGAACAAGTGCTGGCTATGGCCCAGGTGGCCGGGGAAAAGCTGGTGAGACTCGTCCGCCGACTGGTGCGCGAGATGCCAGTGCTGGATTACCTTATCCCTGACCGGTTGGTCGCCCTGATTGACCAGGACGCCAATTGGCTGGCTGCTCTATTTGACCATACCTTGCTCAAGCCAGAGGCCACGCTACAACAAATTACCGAACTGTGCCAGGAGGCCAAACAATACAATTTTGCCTCGGTATGTATCAATCCGTTGCACGTTAAGCACGCCGCCGAACTTCTAGACGATACGCCGGTAAGAGTGTGTACCGTCATCGGGTTTCCCCTGGGCGCGTTGACCCCGGAACAGAAAGCGCACGAAGCCGAACAAGCCATCGAGGACGGCGCGACCGAAGTGGATATGGTCATCAATCTTGGCGGCCTCAAAGCTGGCGACGACGCTCTGGTGGAACGCGATATTATGGCCGTAGTCCAGACGGCGCATCGTCGCGGTGCTATGGTGAAAGTGATTATTGAGACCGCCCTGCTGACCGATGAAGAAAAAGTTCGCGCTTGCACATTAGCCAAAAAGGCCGGGGCGGATTTTGTCAAAACCTCTACTGGCTTCAGTACCGGCGGCGCCACCGTGGCCGATGTCGCTCTGATGCGCCAGACGGTCGGGCCGGATATGGGCGTGAAAGCCGCGGGTGGCGTCAAAACCCTGGCTGATGCCAAAGCGATGGTGGCAGCGGGCGCTAATCGCCTGGGGGCCAGCGCCAGCGTGAAGATTATGCAAGAAATCCAATCGAGATGATTTGTTAAATATTTTTTGACACTAACCGGGCGACCCCTTATACTACAGCCAATTTGTTGATGAAAGAGGGAGTGTCTACCATGGAGTGGTGGGAACGTCTATTTCCTCCCTGGTTACGAACTACGATCTGGTCGGTTGGGGGTATACTTGCCGCGTTGCTGATTATCGGTATGATGATCTGCTCGCTCCTGTGGCTGGCCCGTATCTTATACACCTCAACAACACCGGTCCAAAGTTCGGCGCAAAACAAAGCATTGGCCGTCTCTGCTACCTTAACCTCTACAGACGCCACTTTGTCCCAAAACATCACTGTTGCGGCTACTCCAACGCCGCTCCAGCCGACCGTTACTCCCACCCCCTCCACCACGGCCACGCCAGTGCCATCCCCATCAACAGCCACCGTAACTCCGCTCCCCCTGATAGACACCGTGGAAGCTCTCTATCGTGATGAGATTGCGCCGGTCACTCCTACCCCTACCCCAACCGATACCCCCCTACCTCCTGTCCTCACATTTACACCAACCCAGACGCCTCTCCCACCCCTGCCGACTTCAACAACTACTCCCTTTTCTCCAACGGCCACCTCAACCACCTTCCCGACTTCCACCCCAACCACCTTCCCGACTTCCACCCCAACCACCTTCCCGACAATTCCTATCCCTACTCCCATCCCAACTCCTATCCTGATCCCGCCGACTGCCACGCCCACCCTCAGTTTTGTTCGCCCAACGTCGACCCCAACCCGCCGTTTCACTTTACCTACCGTTACATCTACCGCAACCTTCACCACCACCCCTACCAGCACGCCGGTGCCGCCGGTTGTTACCAACCTCACTGCGCCAGCCTCTGCGCCCTATTTACCCAGCGGCACGCTCATTTTGCTTTCACCTCTATCGCTGGATTTACCTTCTTACGGGCTGACCTATTTTGAATGGGAATGGATCGGCGACCCGCTGGCCCCAAGATTTGGCTTCGAGGTAAGCGTCTGGCTCGAAGGCCAAGCCCGGGCCGGGGTCCACAACGCCGTCCGCGATAACACTACCAAAGGGGACCTCGAACAAATCGGCAGAAATCGCTACCGTTTGACAGTAAGCAATATTCGTTACGCGGCGGGTGTGTCGGGCCGCAGCGGCACTTATCTCTGGACGGTCGGCATTGTGCAGGTCAACCCCGGTTATGTGGATTACGGATTGGAGGCCAACCCCGCCCGCATGCGTTACGTAGCTCCCCGAACCGATTAACCCTGATGAAACGGTCAGACGGATGCCCAGCCGCCGGATGTAGTCTGGAGGAGGTAGCCTTAAGGAATTAGTACTAAATCCGTCCATTTTACCCCGTTTTATGATATACTGTGAATAACTTCAGTCTGATATTTCTCTTGGTGAAATCCACCAAAACAGGGTAAGGTGATTTCGTTATCTGGCTGAACCAGGGTCAAAAAAGATGTTCCGGCGCGGGGCAGTTGTAGTTTTACATTTTCATCAACTCGATGAGATTTGGGGATAGGTAACCGTCAAAAAATTGCTTCCTGCCAGAATGTAGGAGGCAGTTTTTGTTTGGGGAGCCAATGGTCCGGGTTGCGTCGCGGTGTTGGCGCGACCGGAAGGGTAATGTATGAACAAGCGGTACGACCTTCGTAAAATCTATACCCTCCTCGTCCAGGGCTTCAGTGATGAAGAACTGCACAACTTTTGCCTGCTTGTGCCCGAGTTCCGCCCCATCCACGACCTGCTGCCGCCGGAGGCCAATAAAGATGAAATCATCCGCCAGATTTTTGAGCACGCCCGGCAAACCGCCCAGTTCGACTTGCTCCTCGCCTGGGCTGAGAAACAATGCCCCGGCAAATACAATTCTCTGGCGCCCTACTACGATGATCCCCACCCCCC
The DNA here is from genome assembly GCA_016926805.1 of Anaerolineae bacterium. Classification (GTDB taxonomy): domain Bacteria; phylum Chloroflexota; class Anaerolineae; order 4572-78; family J111; genus JAFGNV01. The sequence continues at coordinate 101,158 of JAFGNV010000181.1, read as the reverse complement.
CGGCCAATATCTGGGCAAATATCGCCTGATCGAGCGCCTGGGCCGGGGCGGTATGGCCGATGTCCATAAAGCCTACCAGACCGGCCTGAATCGTTACGTGGCCATCAAGGCCATGCACAGCCATCTGACCGACCAAGCCGGTTTTATCGAACGCTTTCAACGAGAAGCAGCCGCTGTGGCCAGCCTGCGCCATCCCAATATTGTGCAGGTGCACGACTTCTTCACCGAAGATGACACCTACTACATGGTGATGGAGTTCATCGAAGGCCCCACCCTGGAAACGGAACTGCACCAGCGTAAAGCCCGTGGCCAATTATACAGTCTGGCTGAATGCGTCCACATTTTCAGCGCCCTAACCAGCGCCATCGACTATGCCCATAGCCGGGGCATGATTCACCGCGATCTCAAACCGGCCAACATCATGTTCACCGCCGACGGCCAGGTTGTTCTCACCGATTTTGGCATTGCCCGTATTATGGGCGCCACCCGTTATACTGCGACCGGGGCCGTGGTCGGCACGCCGGTTTATATGTCGCCGGAACAGGCGCAGGGTCAGCAAGTTGACGAGCGCAGCGACATCTACTCACTGGGCGCTATCCTCTTCGAGATGGTCACCGGCCAGATTCTTTTCGAGGGGGACACGCCGTTTGCGGTTGTGCTCAAGCACGTCACCGAGCCGCCGCCCCACCCCACTACCATCAATCCCAACCTGCCGCAGCCGGTCGAGCAAGTCATTCTCAAAGCTTTGAGCAAGAATCCCAATAACCGCTTTCAAAGCGCCGGGAAAATGGCCGAAGCCCTGGATACAGCCGTCGCCCTGGCCAACGGGCAAATGACCATGAACGTTCCTGACACAACCCCTCTGTCCTTCCCCATCGTGCCCGATACGGAGCCCCTGTCGCCCAGCGCCGCCGAACCATATTTTTCGCCGACCGCCAAAATTACGCCGCTACCACCAACGCGAACCGCCATCTTCATCAATTACAAGCGCAACGTTGACCCCGACGAGGCCGTAGCCGCCCAGATATATCAGGCTCTCAGCCAACGCCACCGGGTGTTTATCGACCAGACCATGTTGGTGGGCGAACGCTGGGCCGGACGCATTGAGGCCGAGTTGCGCCGGGCCGATTTTATCATTACGATTCTCTCGGCCAATTCCATCCACAGCGAAATGATTGAGGCTGAAATTGCCAAGGCCCATCGCCTGGCCCAACAGCAAGGTCGGCCGGTGATTCTGCCGGTGCGCCTGGCTTACCGCAAGCCCTTCCAATACCCGCTCAGCGCCTATCTCGATTCGCTCAACTGGGCTTTCTGGCAAGGCCCGGAGGATACCCCCCGTCTGATCGAGGAACTATCGCAGGCCATTGCTGGTGGCCAGCTTCCCATCGACGAGCAAGGCAAAACCAAGCTACTCACCGTCGAGACCCATGCCGCCCTGACTACCCCGCCGCCAGCGGCCCAGCCTATCGGCGTTGCTGGCGGCCGCTCCATCCGGCTGGAAATGCCCGAAGGCACAATGGACCCGGAATCTAAGTTTTATATCGAGCGCGCCGGTGATCGTATCGCTCTGGAGGCCATCGAGCGGCAGGGCGTGACGATCACCATCAAGGCCCCACGCCAGATGGGCAAAAGTTCCCTGCTCATGCGCCTCATCGACGCCGCAGGCAAAGCAGGTAAGCAGGTGGCTTTTCTCGACTTCCAACTCTTCGACCATGCCGCCCTGGTTGAAGCTGACACCTTTTTTCGTCAATTCTGCGCTTGGCTCACCGACGAACTGGAAGTTGAAGACCGGATTGATGAGTTCTGGCAGCAACCCCTGGGCAATAGCCAGCGCTGCACCCGCTACATGGGCCGGCACCTCTTGAAATCACTCGACAAGCCCCTGCTGCTGGCCATGGACGAAGTTGATGCTGTTTTTGACACCAATTTTCGCTCCGATTTCTTCGGCATGCTGCGCAGTTGGCACAACAGCCGTCGCGCCGGGTCGGCCTGGGGACAGCTCGACCTGGCCCTGGTAACGTCTACCGAACCGTACCAGCTCATTGAAAATCTCAACCAATCTCCCTTCAATGTGGGAGAAATTATTGAATTGCCCGACTTCACACCTGAACAAGTTGCCGATCTCAATCAGCGTCACGGTTCACCGCTGAACTCCACCGAAGAGGAACAACTGATGGCACTGCTGGGCGGACATCCTTATCTTTCGCGCCGGGCGTTCTACATGGTGGCCAAACAACGCATTACCGTGGATAAGTTGTTTGAGCAGGCCACCGACGACAATGGTCCCTTTGGTGACCACTTACGCCATCATTCTTTCCGCCTGCACGGCCAGCCGGAGTTGATCGAAGGGCTACGCCAGGTTATCCATCACAATATCTGCCCCGACGAACGGGTCTTCTTCCGGTTGCGCGGCGCGGGTCTGGTCCGCCGACCTGCCGGCGGCAGCACGGTGCTACCGCGTTGCCAGCTTTACGCCAATTACTTCCGGGAGCGACTCGATGGCGGCGGTTAACGCGACCAACGCGACTCACCCGAGGCAGAACATCTTCACTGTTGGCGGGACGGTGCAGGCCGGCAGTGGCATTTACATCCCCCGCCAGGCCGACGAGGATTTACTCAACCTGTGCCGCGCCGGTAAATTTGCCTACGTGCTCAGTTCGCGCCAAATGGGCAAGTCGAGTTTGATGGTCCGCACCGCCGACCAACTGGCCGGTGAAGACATCACCTCAGTTATTATCGACCTCAACCAACTGGGGGTGCAACTCAGCGCCGAAGCCTGGTATCTGGGCCTGCTGACCACCATCGAAGACAATCTGATGCTGGAGACCGACGTGGTCGGTTGGTGGCAACAACATGCCCACCTGGGTTTTGCCCAACGCCTCGCTCTCTTTTTCCGCGAGGTTCTGCTGGCCGAAGCCGCCGGACGGGTAGTTATTTTTATCGACGAGATTGACAGCACTCTCAGCCTGAATTTCACCGACGACTTTTACGCCGTCATTCGCCATTTGTACAACATGCGGGCCAGGCAGCCGGAATTCCAACGGCTATCGTTCGTGCTTATCGGGGTGGCCACCCCCAGTGATTTGATTGACGACCCCAAACGCACCCCCTTTAACATTGGCCAGCAGGTCAACCTTACCGATTTTACCTTCAAAGAAGCCCGGCCCTTTGCCGACGGGTTCACCCTGCCCCGAGGATTGGCCCTGCAAGTACTGGGCTGGGCGCTCAAGTGGACCGGCGGCCATCCTTACCTCACCCAACGCCTGTGCCAGGTGATTGCCAGCCAGTCTCGCCAGGAATGGTCCGAGACTGAGGTAGACCAGGTAGTGACCAAAACCTTTCTGGGCCAGATGAGCGAGCAGGATCACAACCTGCAATTTGTGCGCGACATGCTCACCAAACGCGCCCCCGATTTGGCCGGGGTGCTGAGCGCCTACCGGGCCGTCCGCCAGGGTCTGTACCCTGTACCCGATGAAGAACAATCGGTGATCATGTCGCATTTAAAACTGGCAGGGATTGTGCATCGCGCGCCGGGCACCAATTTTCTGCAAGTGCGCAATCGCATCTATGCCACGGTTTTTAATGTGGAATGGGTTGAAGAAATTGAGCAGCGCCAGCAAGTGGCCGACCCACGCGAACTGGCCCGCCTGCGCACCCTGGCCGCAGAGCAAGAACGGCGAGTTGAGGCGGAACGGGAGCGGGCTGAAGCCGAGCGCCAGCGCGCCGAGGAAGAACAACGGCGGGCCGCCCTGGAACGCCAGCGCGCTGAGGAACAGGGTCAAACCGCCGCTCAATTGCGGCGACGCGCCCTCTGGTTGGGTGGGGCCTGGGTGTTGACCACCCTGGCCGTAATTTTTGCCGTCTGGTTTGGCGTCCAAGCGCAGAGTAATGCCCTTACCGCTCAAACGGCCGAGGCTAATGCCCAGAGCCGGGCCACCTCAGCCGCCTACGCCCGCCACACCGCCGAAGCGGGCGCGACCCAGGAATCGGTTGCCCGGGGACAGGCCGTAGCGGCCCAGGCCACCGCCCAAGCCCAGGCTACTATGGCCGCCTATTCCCGCTCCACCGCCGAGGCCGGAGCCGTTCAGGAAGCCATTGCTCGCGGCGAAGCCGTCGCTGCCCAAAGTACCGCCCAACTTCAGGCCACTCTGGAAGCCCAGGCCCGTTCCACCGCCGAAGCCGGGGCCATCCAGGAAGCTAATGCCCGGCAGGTAGCGGTTGCGGCGCAGGGAACGGCGGAATTCCAGGCCACCCAGGAAGCCATTGCCCGGGCCACGGCCCAATCCGAATCGACCCGCTCGCTCAAGGCCGAGGCGACAGCCCAGGCCGAAGCGACTCGGGCGGTTGAGGCCCGGTCCACCGCCGAACGCGAGGCCGACCGGGCCAGAGACGCCGAGGATAGAGCCGAGGATGAACGCGCTACCGCCGAGGCCGAGTCGACCAGGGCCATCCAGGCCGAACAAACCGCCCAGGCCAACCGGGCCACAGCCCAGGCTCAGGCCACCCAAGAAGCCGTGGCCCGCAGCACCGCCGAGGCCGGCGCCACGCAGGAAGCTATTGCCCGCGCCACCGCCGAAGCCGCCGAAGCCACCGCCGAAGCCGAACGAGAGCGAGCCGACCAGATTGCCCGCCAGTCAACGTCGCGGCAACTAGCCCTGCAATCGCTTAATTTGCAGGAGAATCAATACGATCTATCTTTGTTACTAAGCCTGGAAGCCAATCGTATTGCCGACACGATCGAGGCCCGAAGCAGCCTGTTGGAAAGTTTGGAAGCCAATCCGGAGTTCATCACCGTTCTGCGCCACCATACCAACGGCGTCCAGAGGGCCATCTTCAGCCCCGACGGTCAAACTCTGGCCTCCAGCAGTGACGACCACACGATCATTTTGTGGGATGTTTCAAATCGATACCAGCCGCAGCCGTGGGGCGATCCCCTCTCTGGCCACACCGATAAGGTCCGTAGTATCGCTTTCAGACCTGATGGCCGGACCCTGGCCTCCGGCAGCGATGATTTCACGGTGAGGTTGTGGGACGTGACCGACCGCAACAATCCGCAGCCGCTGGGCGAATCACTCACCGGTCACACCGGCCAAATTTGGCACATCGCTTTTAGCGCCGATGGTAATCTGTTGGCTTCAGGCAGTTTGGACGGCACGGTCATCTTGTGGGACGTGTCGGACCGGATCAACGCCCAGCAGGTGGGACAGCCATTGCGGGGGCACTTCAGGTCGGTATATAGCCTCGCCTTCAGTCCAAATGGCCGTGTCCTGGCTTCGGGCGGCGAACTGGACCGCACCATCATTTTGTGGGACGTGTCGGATCCAAACAATCCGCAACGGCTTGGCTCCCCTCTCGCTGGTCACACTTACCCCATTCTCAGTCTGGCTTTCAGTCCCGACGGTCAAACCCTGGCCTCGGGTAGCTGTCGCCAGCCCGATCCCCAAGACGAGAAACGTTGTTTGCAGGGCGAACTCTATTTGTGGGATGTGGCTTCGGGCGAGCGGCGTGGGCGGGATTTGCTGGATCACACCGACTGGGTTTGGGACCTGGCCTTCAGCCCGGCCACCACAACCGGTATTGGAGCCAATATTTTGACCTCGGCCAGTTTTGACGGCAGCATCATTCTGTGGGACGTAAGTAACCGGGACAAACCGCAACAACTGGGGCAGCCCTTCAAGGGACATCAGGGTCAGGTGTGGAGCGTGGACTTCAGCCCGGATGGCAGAACCCTGGCCTCGAGTGGCTTCGACACCACTATCATTTTGTGGGATGTGGCCAACCGGCGGCTGGACGTGCGCCAACGCCTGGGCCAACCGTTAACCGGCCACAGCGAGGGCGTACTCAGTGTGGCCTTCAGCCCAGATGGTACAACCCTGGCCTCCGGCAGTTTCGATGATACGATTATGTTGTGGGATACGAACACCTGGCAAACACTGGGCCAACCACTCACTGCTCACACCGATAATGTCAGCAATTTGGCCTTCAGTCCTGACGGTCAAACCCTGGCCTCCGGCAGCTTCGATGGCTCGGTTATCCTGTGGGATGTGGTGGACCGCAATAACCCGCAGCAACTCGGCGCGCCGTTGACCATCCCGGAACGCAGTTTGTCGAACCCAACGTTCAGCCCCACTGGACCACAACTGGTTACGGGCAGCGACAACGGTTCCATCTATGGGTGGGATGTATCGAATCGGGAAAATCCACAACAACTCAGCCAGCTCACCGGCCATGAACGCAATATTTTAAGTCTGGCCTTCAGTCCGGATGGAAACACCCTGGCTTCAAGCAGCCTCGATAGCACGATCCGGCTGTGGAACTTTTCAAACCCTGACAATCCTCAGGCCTCAGGCCAACCTCTAACCGGCCACGAAACGCCGGTGCGCAGTGTAGTTTTTAGCCCGGATGGAAACCTCCTGGCCTCGGGGAGCGAAGACCGAACTATCATCGTGTGGGACGTATCGGATCGCGCCAACCCGCAACAATTGGGCAACCCCCTCAAAACGCACAGCAACTTTGTCAACAGCGTGGTTTTTAGCCCAAACGGGAATATGCTCGCAGCAGGGAGTTTTGACCGCACGATTACCCTGTGGGACGTTGCCACCCGGCGGCGGCTGGGCGAACCGTTGACCGGCCATCTTGATTTTGTCAACAGCATTGCCTTCAACCCCAACGGTAAAATCCTGGCCTCGGGGAGTTGGGATGGAACGATTTTGCTGTGGGATGTTGATTTTGCCTCCTGGCAAACTCGCGCCTGCGGTATTGCCAACCGAAATCTAACCCAACTGGAAATCGACCTGTTCATTCCATCCGAATACCAGGCTGAAGCACCTACCTGCCCCGGCTTGCCGTTCCCAGCCCCGGCAGTGGCTGCCGTGCCGCTCACACTACCCCTACTGGCTACCCCCACGCCCACACCAACAGCAACGGCCTCACCAATTTTCACCCTTACTCCAACCCCCACCGCTACTCCAACGCCCAACCTTGGACTTGCTTCATCCAGTTAGCGCGCCGTCCCCCCAATTTGACAACATCACCCAATAATTTAATCGTCCAACGGCTTTCTTTGCTTGCGCTTTTGTTTCAACCGGGCGGCCTCTTGTTGCACCTGCTGGAAATACTCCGAACCGGTAACTTTGGCTACTTCTTTTTCCTTTTTAACCTCATCAATCTCAATGCGAAGTTCCTGCACTTCCTGCTTGAGGCGTTGTTCTCGCGTATAAACTTGATAAGCCATTTGTTGAAATACGCGCGTCAATCGTCCCAGTTCGTCAGCCCGCCCGGTCAGGTCACCAAACTCATTCAAATCAGCCAGATTAAAGTGGCCCGTCTCGATAGCCGTTGCGGCCAGGGTCAACCGGCGAACCGGCTCGGTTACCCGCCGGGCCAAAATGGCCGAGGCCAGCACCCCAACCCCCAGCACCACCACCGCGATCAAAACAGCCAGTTCCAATTGTTGTCTTACCGCCGCCTGAACGTGTTCAATGGGCAAAGAGACGAGTACCGCTCCCATCACCCGATCTCCGGCCTCATTAATGGGCGCTACAACGCGGAGACTCGACCCTTCAACATAGCTCGTGGTTTGCTGTTGCTCGATAGCAGATTTGAGGTTGGTCAGGTCAATTTCACTGAATTCAAAGTCGCCGCTGGTTCCGGGCGCCACCCCAAAAGCAATGGTTACCACCTGATCGTCAACTACATTGATGACATTCACCGCCCCACTGGCGACCAACTCATCGACCAATTTAGGCAAACCAACCTGGCGGCGCAATTGCTCCAAAAAATCGGCCTCGTAGCCCACCTGCACAATGCGAGGCCGGTCCACCCCGGATACACCGGCGTACTTAAAGATTTTGGTATCGACCTCCCGCTGGCGGGCCTCCTGAATTACGGCTTTCTGCTCACCCGTCAACAAGGCCCAAAATATGTGCGCCTGCGGCTGTTGAGCAGGATCGGGGTTGAAGGTAAAATCGATTTGTTCCATATTACGGAGGTAGGCATGACCGGTCTCGTCGGTGATCCAAAACTCGTCGAGGGCGGTTCGGCTGGTAATATCCTGCAAGCGGGCATTGATCTGGGCCGGACTCAGGCCCACCTGCTCGGCGACATCGACCAGGTGGGCGGCAATAGTGGCTTCGACAATCATCTGCTCGCCGATGGCGGCCTCCACGTCACGGGGTACCTGGTCGGCAAAACTGGTACTGCGAGCGATAAGCTCGGCAATGAGAATGCCATTTTTTTCGGTTTCAGCCAGGAGGGATTGTCGAGCAGACCAGGCGAGGGCAACGGCCGTGGTCAAAATTGTCACAATCAACAACGAGGTAACCATCAAGAGAACGCGGATTTGTAGCGTCATTGCTCATTCCTCCAAATTTCGTAACCGGACGAGCCGAGAGATACCGGACTGTTTAGGCCAATTACATCGCCGGATAGTTCGCCCGCACCTCCAGGGGCAACTCCGTGCGATCCAAAATGCCATCAAGCACGGCAAGGGTGGTGCGGCCACGCAATTGGCTTTCCGGCTTCAAAATCAGGCGGTGGGCCAGGGTCAGTGGAACGAGTTTTTTGACATCATCGGGGATAACGTAGTTGCGGCCTTGCACGGCGGCCAAGGCCTGGCTGGTTTTGTAGAGAGCCAAACTGCCCCGCGGGCTGGCCCCCAGACTCAGGTCGGGATGAGAACGAGTGGCCTGAATAAGGCGCAGGATGTAATCTTCTAGCGACTCTTCAACGTGAATTTCGGCGGCTTGCTGGCTGAGGGCCAATAAATCGCGACCGTCAACAACCGGCTCCAGACTCTCGATGGGATGAGCCCGGCGTTGACTCTTAATGATGGCGAGTTCGTCAGTCTGAGCGGGATAGCCGATGGACAGGCGCATTAGAAAGCGGTCGAGCTGGGCTTCGGGCAAAGGGAACGTCCCTTCAAATTCAATAGGGTTTTGGGTAGCCAACACCAAAAAGGGTCGTGGTAGGGGGCGAGTTTTACCATCGATACTCACCTGGCGCTCCTGCATGGCTTCCAACAACGCCGACTGGGTTCGTGGCGTGGCCCGGTTAATCTCATCGGCCAGCAACACATTGACAAAGAGGGGGCCGGGCCGGAATTCAAACCGGCTTTCGTGCTGCAAAAAAACAGACACGCCGGTGATGTCGTTGGGCAGCAAATCGGGGGTACATTGTAACCGGTTGAACTCAATCCCCAGACTGACGGCAATACTGCGGGCCAGCATGGTTTTGCCGGTGCCAGGCACATCTTCCAGTAAAACGTGGCCCTGGCACAGCATGGCCACCAGCAGTAGTTCAATTTGTTCGCGCTTACCGATGATGACATTCTCAACGTTGTTTATCACTTTGGTAGTGAATGTGGAAATGTCGACGGTCATGGTAATTTCCCCTAATTTTTGAAGATTATACCACAGATAGGCTGGCAAACGCTATCAGCCAGTAGACTCACCCTCGTCAGGTTTGTCCTGTTTTGGCTGCTGGCGGCGGCGGCGCAAATCCCTTGCTCTGGCGCGCAACGATTGGAACGTATCAGCTTCGACAATTTCTTCCACTTCCCGTTGACGTTTGGCCTCATCAATCTCGATGCGCAATTGTTGAATTTCCTGGCGCAAGTTCTGTTCGCGGATGTAGGCCTCGAGCGCCGCTACCGCCAGGGAGGAGAAGGACTCCATCATCTGCTGCAAATTCTGGTCAAACGGAATTACCAGATTACGCTCCGGGTCTTTGGCGTCAACCAGATGCATCACCCCGAGAACTTTTTCCTGGCTGTCTTTCAGGGGGATGGCCAAATGCGAGGTGGTATGGTAACTTCCGGCCCGACCAAACACCTCGGTGCCCGAAAACTGCCCGGCCTGATTGGCATCGGAAATATTGAGCGAGGCGCCGGTTAAGGCAACGTGCGTGGCAATGGTGTGGTAGTTTGGCTCGCCAGTGTCCTCATCGTATAAGGCCAGGGGCCTGGACAATTGGGTATAGGTAATATCCTTGCCGGTGGAGCCGCCCATGGCCATATTCAGAGTGTCGTGCCGTACAATCACAAATTCCAGCCGGTTATCTTGGGTGAGCAGATATAAAACACCACCGTCGGCGTGGCAGAATGATTTGGCCTCTAGCAACATCTTTTCCAGCAAGCGGTTAAAATCCTTTTCCGAGGCCAGTTCGACGCCGATGGGGATGACCACTTCCAGCAAATTATCGGCCCGGGTCTTTTCCTTGCGAACCTGGAGCAAGGTTTCTCGTAACCGGCCGGTCATGGTGTTAAACGTACGGGCCAAAACGCCGATTTCATCTTTGGATTCCACTTTGGCCTGCGCTTCTAAATCGCCTTCGCTAATTTGCTGGGCTACGCCGGTCAACCGGCGCACCGGCCCGGCGATTGTGGACCAAAAGATAAAGGCCAGCGCCACTCCCAGGAAAATGGCAAAAACCCCGGCTACCAGCGTTTGTTGATTGGTCAGAATCAAGCCCTGCTTGCTGGCTTCGAGGTCGCGTTCGAGCAATTCGGTCTGGTCACGGGTCATCTCGGCCAGTAACTGCTGCATTTCATTGGCCAGAACCACGGCTCTGGTACTGAATAAATACAGGTCTTCCCGCCAACGATCGCTTTCCAGTATTTCAAACATCTGGTCGGGTAATTGCAAAAATTCCTCGCGATTCTGGGCAATGGTGTCCAGAGCCGTCTGTTGGCCGGGGGTTAACTGTTCCCTCTGTTCATCCAGTCTCTCCCAGGCAAACTGGTTGGCCGCCAGGTTGCCCTCATACTCGCCGATGAAAGCGCGGTTACGGGTAGTCACATAACCCCGCAACCCGGACAACATCGAAGCAAAGGAACCCTGAAACTCGGCCATGTCGGCCAGGAGGGCAATATTCTCCGCTGTTGCTTCTCGACGCCCCTGGTTCTCGATAAGCTGGCCGGTTTGCAGCAACACGGTCCCGCCAAGCAAGATACCATCGGTGGCCAACAGGCGGTAAGCCGGTTCCCGTTCCAACTGGTCGTCACGCAACTCAAATAGTTGCTCCGGCAAAGTTGACCATTCCGCAAATGTTGCCTGGAGCTGGTCAAGGCGTTGCCTGTTTTCCGGGCTAAGATTAGGCGATAGTTGTTCTAACTCGGCCAGATCGGCCTCAAAATTTTGCCGGGCCTGAGCATAACTGGCCCGATACGAGTCCTCGCCCAGGGCAAGATAACCCCGAACATCGCCCAGCATCCTGAGCAAATCGGTCTGGGCCTCGGAGGCAGCAAGTGCCGTGGGAAAACGAACATCATTGGTCCGCTCAATGTTTCTGGTAGCCGGAATACTACCTGCATAACTAAAAACAACCGCCGCTAAAGTTAAGACAACCAGAATCCCAAACCCCAAAGTCAATTTGCGGCCAATCTTCAAATCCTTGAGAAACGTAATGCGGAAATTTTTCATGGCGAGCTACGCCTCCAGTCTTTTATGTTCCACAAATCGGCGTCCCACGGCGTCAAGTCTACCCCTTCCAGAGTCGGGCTGACTCCCGATACATCGGCTGAATGAACCAGGGGGATCAGCACGGCCTCTTCAATGAGCAAATCGTTCATGTTGATGAATAGTTCCTGACGTTTTTCAAAATCAACTTCCCGAGTTGATTGCTGGTACAGGGCATCGTAGGCAGGGTTACACCAACGCTCAATGTTTTCGCCGGTCCAGTTATTAGCCTGTTGGGGAATCTGGTCGCAGGTCCAATAACGCATATACGTGCCAGGGTCGGGGCTGAGGTTGCCATCCGCGTATTCCATCATGTCAGCCGGAAATTGATGGTAGTCACTCGGGTTGGAGGAGTCGCTATTGAACAGAATAGCTGAATCTAGAATCTGTAACTCTACATCCACCCCCATGGACTCAAACGCCTTTTCGATGATGCGTTGAGTCTGTTGCCGCACCGGCGCGGTGGTAGTTAAAAAAACGACCTTCATTTTGACTCCATCCTTATCCCGAATGCCGTCACCGTCCGTGTCAACCCAACCGGCCTCGTCCAATAATTGGGCTGCTTTGGTCAAATTGAATTCGTACGAAGTATGCGGCGAGTTGTAATTGGCCGGGGCAACCAGAATATTACTGGTTGGTCGACTGCCGGTATAAAGCGCGGCAATAGTCTCTCGATCCACCGCGTCGGTAAAGGCCTGGCGCACTTTTTTGTCGCTCAAGAAAGGATGCGGAAATTGGATGCTAGAGCGTTCGGCTGTTTCCGTGATGCGATTCGGGTCGGTGTGGTTCAGCAGGATGTGCTCCACAAACGGGCCGAAGTTTGAAATTGCCTTGCCTTCGCCTTCGGCCTCCAGTTTGGCCAGTTGCTCAGGGTCTACCTGGAGATACCAGGCATAGTCGACATCGTTGGTTTTGAGTACCGACCGGGCCGCTTCGTTGACCGTGCCGCCGCCACGCAGGATGACCCGACGGAAGTATGGTTTATCTTCCTCCCGGAAGTAGGGATTCGGCTCGTAAACAATTTTGTTGGTAGGAATTAATTTGGTACCCAGAAATAAAACTTCCTGGGGCTTGATCCCCGGTTCTATCACCCGATAAGGGCCTGTTCCTATTGGAAGCACATTGGCGGGAGCTACATGGGCATTGGGGCCATTATAAGGTTCAAATACGTGGCGAGGCAAAATCATCCCCGGAATGCCCACAAAAGGCAACGACCAGGCCGGATTCACCTCCTTGAAGTTGACCTTGACCGTATAGTCATCCATAACTTCGACGCCTGCCACGGCCTCGTAGGTTCCGGCGGTGGTCGCGCCGGTTGCCGGATTGGTAATGAATTCATAAGTAAACAGCACATCGTCCGCGGTAAAAGGTTCCCCATCGGACCACCTGACTCCCTGCTTGAGCTTCCAGGTCACCGACTTGCCATCGGCAGCCACGCCGCCGTTCTCCAGGGTGGGAATCTCTGCCGCCAGGAAAGGAATCAACCGACCGTCCTTATCAAAGCTGGCCAACGGCTCATAAGTTACGCGGCTGGGATGCTGATCTTTGGTATTCACGGTCAGGTGAGGGTTGAGTATTTCCGGGGCCTGCCAGTAGAGAATGCGCAGCGTATCACCCACCCCCCGCCCGGTGGGAACCGGGGTAGGCGTGGTTGGGGTGGGGGTACTGGTCGGCGGAGAAGATGGCCCGGCGCAGGCGAAAAAAATCAGAACGGTCAGGAGCAACGGGGTAAAAATGTAAACCCGAGGGAATTTTAGTAGCGCCTTGTTGAACATATTTTTCTCCTTCAAGATTCGTCGCTAGATTGCTCCATCTTTTGCCGCAAACTGAGGGGGCGCATGTCGGTCCATACTTGGCCAATGTAAGCCAGACATTCCGCTTTGGACCCACGGTATCCTTCATCCCGCCAACCGGGCGCATTTTCCCGGTCGGCGGGCCAGATTGAGTATTGTTCTTCGTGATTGACCACAACTTTGAAGGCGGTCTCGTCCATTTCATTCATATCCACTTTACCTCTTTTTGGCCAACAAGTAAAGTTAACCGGGGTCTGTTCTAGATTCTTGGCAGACCCCAGGGGTTTTTGAAACCCCTGAGGTCTCTTTGGAAGACACCCTATTAGCCAGTACCAGCCTGATCCAGACACCTTGCCAGCTTATGGGCCAACACCTGAACGTAAGGTTCGGCCAGCATTGAATAATGGTCGCCCGGAATGGTGTGAATCTCAACCGGAGCAATAGAAAGTTTATCCCAGCCAAATGCAACCCCAGGAATATGGGCCGATGAGCCTTGCCGACCGAAATAGTCCTCACTGGATTTAAAGAGAACGATCCGGCCCGCATAAACCTGGGGAATATAACTCTGCATGGCCCGGACATTGGCCCTAAAGACTTGCAGCAGGCGATATAGTTGGGGCAGTCCTCCCTCCGGAATGACGACCTCTAACATCTTGGCCTGTTCCAGGATGTAGTCCAGTTGTTCATCCAGGTCAAGCCGGTGAAAATCACCGGGTAATTCCGGCAAATCTTGGGCCGAGCGAAACCTCAACTCGCTCAAAAACTCGGCCAGCAAGGTGGCATCATCATCCGCCCGCCCATATCCATTTGGCGATGGTGCCCAGCTATCCAGCAAAACCAGCCGCTTTACTATCTGGCCTTGTCGTCGCAGTTGTTGGGCCATCTCAAAGGCCACCACCCCGCCCATCGACCAGCCTCCCAACAAGTATGGTCCCTCAGCCTGAACGCGACGCACAACCTTGAGATAGTCGGCGGCCATTGCCTGAAGGCGGGTGTGCGCTGGTTGGTCAAAATAAATGCGCGTGGCTTGCAACCCATAAAATGGTTGTTCCGGTCCCAACTGACGTGCTAACTGGAGATAGTTGAAAACGGTGCCATCAGCCGGATGGACACAGAAAAATGGCGTTCTGGAGCCGCCGGGCTGAATTTCAACCAACGGCGAGTGAGAGCTATCATCGCTCTCCGGCTGGCCGAGACAACGAGCCAAATGTTCAACCGTCGCCTCCTGAAACAACGTAGCCAGGGACACTTCCCGGTTAAATTCTTTTTGAATTTGGGCGATCAGGCGGACCGCCAGCAGAGAGTGACCGCCCAACTCAAAAAAATTGTCGGTTACCCCCACCCGTTCCAGGCCCAAAATATTGGCCCACAACCTGGCCAATTTTTGCTCAACCGGATTGCGGGGTGCTACATACGTTTCCTCTTGAGAGAGCGCAACTTTATCTGGCTTGGGCAAAGCGTGACGATCCACTTTGCCGTGAGTAGTCAGCGGCAATGCCGCTAGAGGCACAAACAACGAAGGTAACATATAATCGGGTAATTTTTCGGCCAGATAACGGCGCAGTTCATTCTGGGATGGAGCCGGTTCCTGTTTAGGCACAACATAGGCAACCAAGCGTTTGGCGGCAGATAAAGGCCCCCAATCTTGGGCCAGCACCACCGCCGCCTGCAGCGCCAGATGTTGACTCAATATCGTTTCTATCTCACCCGGTTCAACCCGAAAGCCGCGAATTTTTACCTGATGATCCACCCGACCGAGAAATTCAAGCTGACCATCCGGCCGGTAACGAACCAGGTCGCCGGTTTTATACAGTCGCGCTCCCGGCTCGTCACTAAAGGGATGGGGCAAAAATACGTTTGCGGTGAGTTCGGGCCGGTGGAGATACCCCCGGGCCAAACCCAGGCCACCAAAATACAACTCGCCGGGCACGCCAACAGGCACCGGCTGTAAATTTTGGTCTAGCACATAAGCTTGCAGGTTAGCAATGGGGGTTCCAACTGAGACCGCCAGATTTCGACTCGTTGCTTCCACCGATCCGGACAGATTGCAGAACGTGGCTACCACCGTTGTCTCTGTTGGGCCGTAGCCGTTGATCAATTGAATCCGATCACCCACGTACGCCTGCCAGATGCGCAAGTAGTCTGGTTGCGCTTTTTCACCGCCGATAATGACCAAACGTAATGTGGGAGGAAGGGTTGGCTCTTCCTCAAAAAGATGGGCCGCCAACGTGTGCCAATACGCCGTCGGGAGATCCAGAACGGTCAGTTGCCAATCGTAGCACGTTTGCCAAAACAACGTGGGTGAAACCAACATGGCCTCGGTTCGCAAAACCAGGGTGGCCCCACTGGTCAAACAGGAGTAAATTTCTTCGGCTGCGGTATCAAAACTGATGGAAGCAAACTGCAACATCCGGTCATCGGGCTGTAAACCAAATTCGGCACTGGCGACCCGCACAAAATTGACCAGCGCCCTGTGCTCAATCATTGTGCCTTTGGGCTGGCCGGTAGAACCCGACGTATAGATAACATACGCCAGATTGTCGGCGGTCACCGTACTGGTTGGATTTTTATCGCTGGCTGTGGCCCGGTCGGGCCAGTTGGCATCGAGGCAAACAACTTTGGCTCCATATTCGGGGAGCCGGTCGACCAACCGCCGCTGGGTCAACAAGACCGGCACCTGAGCATCGGCCAGGAGAAAGGCCAGACGCTCCCGGGGATAGGCCGGGTCGAGCGGTACATACGCCCCGCCAGCCTTGAGAATGGCCAGCAAACCCACCACCATCTCCACCGAGCGTTCGACATAGATACCGACCAGGACCTCCGGCCCCACTCCCAACGACTGCAAGAAGTGGGCTAATTGATTGGCCCGACGATTCAATTCGCTATAGGTAAGATGTTCAATTTGGGAAACTATGGCCAGGGCGTCGGGGGTCGCCCGCGCCTGGGCCTCGAACAGCCGGTGGATGCACTCATGCGAGGTGGGTAAATCAGCAGTTTTGGTATTATTCCAATCTACCAGTAATTGTCGGCGTTCAGCCTTCGCCAATAGCGGCAATTCTGAGAGTCGCTGTTCCGGGTTTGCCACAATACCAGCTAACAAGGTCTGAAAATGCCCCAGCATCCGGGCGACCGTCGCCGCCTCAAATAGGTCGGTATTATACTCAAAGACGGCCTTTAACCGCTGGCCCTCTCCGTACACATCCAGCGATAAATCAAATTGCGACACGCCGCTTTCGATTTCAAAACGGTCCACGGTCAGGCCGTGCAGTTTCAATGTCTCTGTGGTTGCATTTTGCAGGGCAAACATCACCTGGAACAAGGGTTGATAACTGAGGTCTCGATCCGGCTGAAGTAGCTCCACCACTCGCTCAAACGGCAGATCCTGGTGGGTAAAAGCGCCTAACGCGATCCCGGCCACGCGGTGTAGAAGCTCGCTAAAGGTGGGGTTGCCAGACAGGTCGGTTGCCAACACCAGGGTGTTAACAAAAAAACCAATTAACCCCTCAATCTCGTCCCGGTTACGATTGGCAGTAGGCGTGCCGACCCGGATCTCCGTCTGGGCGGTATAACGAAAGAGCAGCAGCTTGAAAGCAGCCAGCAGGGTCATAAACAGGGTGACTCCTTGTCGCTGGCTCAACATTTCCAGGGCCTGGGTGAGAGATTCTTCAAGGACAAGCGATTGAGTAGCGCCCTCAAAACTCTGCCGGGCCGGTCGAGGATAATCGACCGGCAAGGGCAGGGCCGACACTTCACCGCCAAGCTGTTTACGCCAATAAGAAAGTTGAGTATCCAGTACCTCACCCTGAAGCCATTGTCGTTGCCAGATAGCAAAATCGGCATACTGGATGGGCAACTCGGTCAGAGGGGAAGGCCGCCCGGCGGAGAAGGCTTCATACAGGATGGACATTTCCCGGAAAAGAATATTCTCAGACCAACCATCAAAAACCAGGTGATGGACGTTGATAATGAGGACGTACTCGGTCTGGCCCAAACGCAGGAGGATGACTCTGAGGAGCGGGCCACACTCCAAGTTAAAAGGCTGGCGCGCCTGTTCCGTCGCCAATCGACGCGCCTCTGTTTCTCGCTCCACCTTCGGGAGTTGTGTCAAATCTATCTGCACCAGGGGCACTTTCAAAGACGAAGCAACAACCTGGCGGGGCTGTCCGGCCGCCGTGGCAAAGGTAGTTCGCAGCACTTCGTAGCGGCACACTATTTCGTTCAGGCTTTGCTCCAACGCCGTCACCTCGAGCCGTCCGGTCAGGCGCACTCCTATGGGCACATTATAAGCAGGTATGCCCGGTTCTAATTGATCCAAAAACCAGAGGCGCTGTTGGGCAAAGGATAAGGGTAAGTGGCTATCACGCGGGGCGGGCAAAATGGGTGAAGTATCGGCGCGGGCGACACCATCAGCCTCGCGAAGAAAGGCCAGAAGTTCAGCTTTTCGCTTAGCTAACTCTGCCTTGAGGGTGGGAGAAAGCCTGCCGGGAGGGGCGTTATAGCGCAGCCGGTCACCTTCGGCCCATACTTTTATATCCAAACGATGGAGCTGATCCAAAAGATCAAGAGGGGATCCGACAGGGGTCATAATTCTCCTTCCTCCCGATCTCCCCTTGGGTCAATGTCCCGGCTTTGCGCAGTCCAACGAACCGTATCGATGTACCGGGCCAGCGAAGCCACGGTTGAGGTTTCAAACAAGATGCGCAGCGATAATTCCAAGCCAAACGCATTGCGGATACGAGAAACGAGTTGCGTGGCTAACAGGGAGTGTCCCCCCAATTCAATAAAGTCATCGTAAATGCCCACCTGCTCAACATCCAAGATTTCGGTCCAGAGTTCTGCCAGCACCGCTTCGGTGTGGTTCCGAGGCGCTACGTAGTTGGTAGTCAATTGGGGCCGAAGGGACGTGGGGGGCGGTAACGCCCGGCGGTCTATTTTGCCGTTGGGGGTTAAGGGCAGAGTATCCAAAAACACAAAAGCCGACGGCAGCATGTAGGGCGGCAATCTCTCCCGCAAATAATGGCGGAGTTGAGGCCCCAATTTCTGGGAGGGCTTCCGATACCGGGGGGTATTGGCATAAACCGTCCAGGGCGGGGGGGGCGATGTTATGTTATTCTGGAAAGGGATGGCAGCCCGGCATGACTTTGCTGCCCGTCTGTGTCGAAAAATAGCCGTGTACGCGCCATCGACATCTGACTCAAGCCAACCGAGGTCAACATCGTAGGGTAAATCATCAGCCAAGGCCCACAGGTCTTCGGGGTCTACAAATGTGGTTTCAGGCGATGACAGCGCCTGGCGCAATTCCTTGACGGTTTGGGGTGGCTCCCGACCGGCCAATTGTTGCCGACTCTTCACTTCTGCCCACAAGCGGGCATTGGGAATATTCTTTATTCCCAACAGCTCGGGTTCGGACTCCAGCAAAAGTTGGCGGAGCCGGGGGATGGTCAAGGCGTTGATGGGCCAATCCAACCACTCAACACCGGCGACCGGCTCAAATTCAGTTCCCACATGCAGCACAACATCATACCGGAACCGGGTGAATTCATTATGGTAACGACCCCGTTTGAGGTGAATTTCGACATAGTTAATTTGGGGAAGATGGACCGGCAGCGTCCTGAAAAAGGCGGGAGCAACCACCAGTTCTTCCTCTTCGGTCAACCGGTGCTGCACTCGTTGCCAGAATTGCTCGATGGGCAACGAGTCTGGCGCTTGTTGCAACTGGACCGAAAGATGGTAGGCTTCCAGAAGCGGCAAACTGCGCACATCGCCCACAAAAACGAATCCACCCGCAGCCACCGTATTCACTGCTCTTTCCAAAACCCGTACCAGGTAGTCGATATGAGGAAAGTACTGGGTTACCCCGTTGAGCACAACGGCATCAAAGGCATCCGCTTCGATGCCCGTAAAATCGTCGGCGGCCTGGTGCAAGAGCTTTACCTGCGGCAGTTCATAGTCCGGTTTGGCCAATTGTTGTTTGAGATAGTTTAAGGCTCCGGCAGAAATATCCGCCGCCCAATACACGACGCAATGGGGGGCAATCCGAAATAGCAAAAGGCCGGTACCACAGCCAATCTCCAGCACCCGCTCCGGCTGCAAAGCCAGAATCCGCTTAACCGTGGCCTCCACCCATTCGCGCACCTCAGCGGCGGGAACAGGCTGGTTGGTATAGCTGCTGTTCCAACCACTGATATTGAAGGTTGGATCTTTTACCAGAGAGTCCTGCCGGTAAGCTTCGTCCCAAACCAGCTCCCACTGCCCCACCCGGCCAGACGGTTCAGGCTGCACCTGTTTTCCCACCTCGGAATTCTCTGAGTTCTGCACCACGTAAGCCACCAGACGTTGATCGTCGGCAGTAGACCCGGTGCTGCTATGAGCAATCACCACGGCCTGCCGGACCAGGGGATGCTGTTCAAGCACGGCCTCGATTTCTCCCAGTTCAATCCGATAACCCCGCAATTTTACCTGGTGGTCGAGACGGCCCAAAAACTCGATATCCCCATCCGCTCGAATCCGGGCCAGGTCGCCAGTTTTATAGAGGCGGAGGGATGAAGGATGAAGGTTATTTTCATTCTTCCTCCTTCCTCCTTTCTTCTTCATATCTACAAAGGGGTTGGGAATAAATTTCTCTGCCGTCAGCGTCGGTTGTTTAAAGTAGCCACGGGCCAGGCCGATTCCCCCAATACATAATTCACCCGGCTCACCCACCAGCGTCGGTTGGAGTTGGTCATCCAGTACATAGAGTTGGGTGTAGGGCAGGGGCCGTCCCAGGGCAACAACGCCACTTTGAGTTTCCCCGGCTTCAACTTTTTTGGTCGCTGCCCACACCGTTGCTTCGGTTGGGCCATAGAAATTCCAGAGGGGGATATGCCACGCCAGCAAGTCATCTGCTAACGATTGGGGCAAAGCCTCGCCGCCGCAAATAATGAGCCGCAGCGACCAATCCCGCCCGGTCTCCAACGCTCTTTCCCTGATAGGAACAAGCTGGCGTATCGCCGAAGGCGTCTGATTGAGCACCGTCACCTTCTCCACAAGCAGCAAATCATAAAATGCTTCCGGCGACTGCGTGACCCACGGCGGCACAATGACTAACCGGCTACCACACAAGAGCGGCGCCCAAATTTCCCACACGGAAAAATCAAAAGCGTAACTATGAAACACCGTCCAGACATCGGCCGAATCAAAGCCAAATTCGGGGCGGGTTGTCTCGATCAGGTTGACCACACTCCGGTGGGTGACCTGGACGCCCTTGGGTTGTCCGGTGGAACCGGAGGTATAGATGATATAGGCCAAGTTATCAGGCGTCACCGTTGACGCCGGGTCTTCTTCATTCCCGTAGGTAATGCCCTCACCTTCTCCATCCAGGCAAGCGAGGTGAGCACCATGCCGGGCCAGGTTTTTGAGTAATTTTTGTTGGGTCAAGAGAACCGGCACATCGGCATCGGCTAACATAAAGGCCAGGTGCTCGCGGGGATAGCTGGGGTCAAGCGGAACGTAGGCCCCACCGGCCTTGAGGATAGCCAAGAGACCTATCATCATTTCTGGCGACCGCTCCACACAGATACCTACCGGCACTTCCGGTCCCACCCCCATCATCTGTAGTCGGTGCGCCAGCCGATTGGCTCGTTGATTGAGTTCCTGGTAGGTCAGTTGGCGGCGTTCATTGTCCTCCGAACCAATAGCAGGGTAGACTACGGCCACAGCATGGGGCGTCTGAATTGCCTGGGTTTCAAGACGATGATGAAGGCATTGAGATTGTTCAGGCCGGGGTAAAGGCAAAAAGGCTGTCGAGCGGGTTGGTTGTATATTTTGATCCCGGTCCATTGGGGGTATGTTACTCTTTCCAAAATTCTTCTGATTAAGGCAAAGACCTGACAGGTTTTTGTTACATCCGCTATTCTGACGGCAACCTTTCGTTCGATAGTCATTTCTGCCGAAAAATTTTGAACCAAACCTGTCAGGTCTGGTTCTCCTGAGAATTGCTTCTCTAACCCGGTTCAATCAAGCTGATCGTACAATTTCTGCAATTCGCGAGGTCTGGTACGCGTTAACTCGGCCACCCGGTTATTGGCCTGGCGCAATCGCTCGCTGAGAACGTGGATCAATTCCAGGGACAAATCGGGATATTGGCGGGCCAGAGCGATGAGCGGCTCCCGGCGCAGGCTCAAGGTCAGGGTGTCTTGCAGGGCGATGGCTCCGGCCGAACGGAGGCTATTATCAAACAGACTCATTTCGCCAAAGTAAGAGCGCGGCCCCAGGGTCGCCAGGCGGGCGTAAGAGCCTTTGCGCTTTTCCTGCTCAATACCAACCCGGCCACTGACAATAACGTACAACGCGCCGCCGGCGTCGCTCTGATGAAATATCCACTGGTCTTCCTCAAATAGTTCTTCCTCGCAAACATTGGCCAGTACTTTGAGCTGGTCAACTGTCATCTCCTGGAAAAAGGGGACTTCTTTTAGAAAAATGATCTTCTCTATGGCTGAGAGCACAATGTCCTCCTCTTTGGCCAAATCGGTAATACTAAAACCGGCCATCAAGCGCTCGGCAGCCTGAGCTGCGAGACGCACTTCAACCTCGGGGTCATTGAACGAGTTTTCTAACAAACCCTGAATTTCGACCAGGGTAAATGGTTTGTTTTCCACTTCCGGCGTAGGGCCAGAAGAAGGTGGTTGGATCGACTCTACCGCCGGCTCAGGTGATTGAACTTCAGAAACTTCGTCATTATCCATCAGCGCCCCGAACAGGTCGGGGGCTGATCGCAAACGGCGCGGTCGGCGTTCTTCCTGTCTCTGCGCCACTTCCTCTTGCTTTTTGTCACCGTTCGCGGCAAGAGCGGCCCCCATTTCGCCCAAGACAAAGGTGGTAATGGCCCGCAAATGGGGAGCATCAGCATCGGTGATGAGTTGCGCCATAACCTGGGAGGTATCTGGATGGCGCATTTCCCAGGCTGCCTGGGCTACTTCCACCAACTGGGTCGGGGCCAGATCCGGTTCGAACAGAGGGCTAATCAGCCCGGCCGTCTGAGGACTGGTCAACGTTTCTAACGCCTCCGCGGCATTGGCCCGAATCCGAGCCGCCTCACTGTGAAAAGACTCGGCAATGGTGTCGATGGCGTCTGCATCGTGAATAGCCTTCAGTAAATAGAAAATCTCGGCCACGAGTTGGCGATTTTGTTCCCGGATGGCGCTCTGCAAAACAACGCCTCCGCGATACTCGGCGCAGGGGGCCAGGGCAGCCAGATGGCCATAATTACGATAGATGGCTAACAGATTACCGGAAATTTGCGCTTCGATCAGGGGGCCATATTCACGTTGATTAATGCGGCTCAAAATGATGGCCGCCATCTTGCGAAGCTGCGAATCGGCAGCATCAAGTTGAGGGTGGACAATGGGAACAGCCGCTTTGCCAAGCTGAACCAACACTTCCACGGCGGTTGTCCTGACGGCCAGACTGGGGTCGGCTAACGCCCTCACCAGAACGAGGTATGATTCGTAAGCATCAAGCCGCCCGATGACCACCAAACCAGCTTGACGAATGCGTTGGACCGGGTCGTGCAGGAAAAGGTTGATCGAATCCAGGATTAGTTTGGCCGTAGAGTCGGGTATTTTGGTTTGCGCCAACGCCTCAATAGCCAGGGCGGCTTCCAGCCGTACCTCGTCGGCAGGGTCGGCCAAATATTTGACCAGATGCTCAATGAACTGGACTTCCCCGACTCGACGTAACACCTGCACTCCCCGGGCTCGTTGCCGGGGGTCCTGATGATGCAAGAATTCGTTCAAGGCTTCGAGAGCCGGAGCCCGGTAAGCCGGATCATCGGTTTGAAGCAACATAGAAATAGCCTTCGCCCGCACCTCAACATCTGCATCCGGCAACACACTTAGGGCTATCGCCAGCAGTCGTTCATCGTGAGGGCTGATCAACTGTTCCAGGCCGACCATAGCCGCCCGGCGAACGTCGCCATCAGAGTCGGCCAAAAAGTGGGTATACAGTTCACGGATTTCCGGGCCACGGGTATCTGCCGCCACCAGAACATCGATAATGGCCACCCGCGTCCGGGTATCGGTGGTAGTTCTGGCGGCCTGCCCCAAAATAGAAACAGCCTGCATGCCGCCAATCTGGCTAATAAGTTGGGCGATGAAAATCTTTAAATCGTAATCGGTGCTTTCATCGAGTTTTTTCTGTAGTTCATTGAGGGTCGCCGGGTCGGTGACAATCAGGTTGGTAGCATTTTGAGACAACAGAAATGAGTAATCTTCCTGCTCCAGCATTTGGATCAAGGCCAACCGGTATTTCCGGCGAATAATGACGGCACTGACCAGATAGGTTATGGCCAGCACCGCAATGAAGCTCCACGCCAGGCCGGTAGACGAAACCAGGGGCCACAAAAGCAGCAGACCGCCCACCAGCGAACCTAATGGCACAATGAAACCACCTACAAAAGCCCGGGCGCGTCCTTTAACGCGTAAGGGAACCGCGTTGTATAACAGGCTGTCGATGGGATAGCCGATAGCGCCATAGAAATTGGTTCGACCAAAATGGGCCAGGGCAGCCGTGGGAATCACCGGCCTAAAAATCAAACCACCGGCAATCAGAAAGAGACCGGCGGGAAAGATAAGATTGGCATTACCCACGCCGATTCGGCCAATGATCCGGCTGAGAAAGAAAAGCTGGAACGGCAAGATAATCAGGTTGGTAATCCAGGCTACATTTCCAAAAAAACGGGTTATTTCCGCCTCGGTGGCAAACTCGTGGGCTAAAATGCGCCAGGTTTGATCCTGGAAAAAGACCAGCAGCACAATGAGCACCGCCGTGGCCAAAGCCACCCACCGCAAGAAAGACGAACTAGAAACATATTGATAGCCCTCGCGAAGGTTATCAAAATACGAAGTTCGCTTGCCGGTGGGCGACGCGCCTCGATAAGTGGCGGCAATTCCCGGCTGCTTGTCTGTTACCCGACCTTCTTTGAGGAGATAAGGCATGAGCCAGGCCAGCAACGCCATAAACAACAACGAACATAGCCAAACTACAATAATGGCGGTCGAAGAGATGAACCCGGTCAATACCGGTATGGTTAGTCCGGCCACAATTCCACCAACCCGGCCAGCAGTGCTCAAGACCGGGATAAGGCGTTTGGCCGAACGGGTGTCATAAAAATCATTGGTATAGGTATACCAATGGGTAACAAATATTTCGTCAAAAGGAACAAAGATGAGTAGATACAAAAGGGGATAAGCAATGATAATTAAGCCCAGTCCCAACAAACCAAGCCCGCTGAGGATAACCATTGCACCGAAAAGTAAAAAAGCAATCAATAACTTATCGTTGGCCACCCGATCGGCAAAGGCGGTGTAAACGGCAAATGCAACAATAGCCGCAATGGCCCGGACGATGAAGAACCAGGGCAGAATTTCTACCCCCACTTGCTGCAAAAACGAGGTCTCAAGGATGATTTCAGCCCAGACCGTGCCGGTGAAAAACACCAAATACATCAAATACAACAACAGCAGGCGCGGCCACTCGCTGGTTCGAACATTAAATAATCTGTTAAGCAAACGGAGGCTTTGTTGCGAAATTGACATACGTTATAACTTCATCGGGTGTATCCACTGAGAGGCTTGTTTACCAAAGAGGAACGCAAACACATTCCAGGATCAATCAGGATGCCAAAACGCACTCACCCAATATCGGGCTTGAGGAACGAGAACAGAAAGATGAAAAACGTTATTTTTCCTCCTGGTCGACGGCAGTATCCAGGTTAGACCAGAAATCCGAGGAAAGTCGGCTACGTTTGTGAGCAAAGCGGGCTTTATACCAAATCTCGTTCTTGACTTCTATCCGGCGCAGGTAGCCTTTCTTGACCATCTCAGCAAGCATTTGTTGAGTATCCTGAGGCGATTGTGCCAGCTCTTCAGCAATCTCAGCCAGTTTCATCCCGTTATGGCGAATAATCTTTTTTATCACCGAAGCCAGCGCCGGGGGCATGTCCAACAAGTCGGCCGGAGAGATGCCTTCCTGGCGCTCGCGCGAGTCAATTTCATCCTGCAAACGATCGAAAAGTCCCCCCATTAGTAGATCTCCGGCATTGGAATAGGCTCGGGTTGCGGTTTGCACGTGCCACACCACAACACATCGGCCACCACAATTGTTTTGGGTGTATGGTGCTCACCCACATAAACCGATAGAATAATGGGCATCTTGCTGTTATGGTCTTCACAGACTCCGCGGCCACAAAATTTGCAGACGCCCCTGGCTGGTTTATCACATTTATGACAAAGCATCTTAAATTACTCCAGACCGCAGAAGACAAATCTTCGGGTTACATTTTTAAGGTGACCGTGTTGTAGACAAGAACTTGCCGCCAGCTTTGTCATGCCGCTAACATGACTTGCCACCTTTCCAATTTTACGCCAACAAATTCCTAGCAGGCCATAACCTGAGCGGCAATCTTCATGATGGTTTGAGACCATTCATGGTCAGGAAAACGCAGCGAAAAAATATCAGCGCTGGACATTCGGGCCACATCCGTAGAGAGAGGCAACATGCCAGCCACGTGGGTGCGATACGTTTCTTCCACCTGCTTGGTTAGAGCGGCAAAATCATATTCGGGCAAAGCCTTGTTGACAATCAGAAAAAGGTTGGGAATATCCAGCCTGCGAGACACGTCTACCGTTACCGCCGTACCCTGAAAGTCCTGGCGGTCGGGCCGCATAATCAGCAACAATATGTCGGAGATAGCAATGGAGAGCAAGGTTTCTTCATTCAAGCCCGGGTGGGTATCGATGAAGAAATAATCCAAATCCAACTGCTCGATGGCATCCTGAAAACCATCACTCAGCATGCCCACGTCGTAACCTTCGCGCAGCACTTTGGCAATCTCATTGGGTCTGATAGAAGAGGGAATCAGATACAATTGGCCCTGGGGCAAACCCACTGTGCCGTCGGCCAGATGCAGTTTGGCCCCCACATCGTAAACCGCTTCGTGAATGGCACATTTGCCCCACAGGTAATCATTAAGCGACAGGTTTACGTCATCCTCTTCCATGCCAAAAAGAACGTGAATGCCGGGCGACTGGATGTCGGTATCAACAATGGCCACCCGATTCCCCTGGAGGGCTACCTGGGCCGCAATGTTGGCTGTCGTGTTCGATTTACCTGTACCACCGCGAAATGAGTGAATAGACACAATTTTTGACACCGGGGGTCTCCTTTTGCTTAACGTAATTACCTATATTAGCCTACTCGAACATTGTTTTTTTTGCAAATGTTTAGTTCAATTTGTTCGCCAACACGGTTTGCTTATTCAACGCCGTGGCGCTGCCCAACTTAATCGCCCGGGTATACGCGGCCACGGCTGCCGGGTAATCTTCCTGTAGCGCCAACATATCCGCCCGGCTTTCTGCCGCCGCCATTAACATTTCTACCGGCGCGCCGGATACGGCCAGAACCTGCTCGTAATAAGCCAGCGCGCCCACGTAGACACCCCGCGCCCAAGCTCTATCTCCGGCAAGACAACCAAATCTGGCAGCTTTGGTTGCATCGTCGCCCCGCAAGTAGTGATAGGCAATGAGCTCCAAAGAGGCCTCCGGCTCCCGCCTGGCCAGCCAGTCGCCAATTTGAGTGTGCCAGTGTTGTCGTTGGGCATGGGAAAGTGTTTCGTAAATAGTTTCCTGCATCAAGGAATGACTAAAACGATAGGTGGTGTCGTCAAGCCGGACCAAGAACGAAACTTCCACGGCCTCGGTCAGGGCCGCTGACACTTCCACCTCACCCAGTTGTGGCTGAACCAGGTTTACCAGAGTATCGTATTCAAATGATCCGCCGATCACTGCCGCCCGTTTGAGCACGTCCTGTTGGGCCAGAGGTAACTCTTCCAGCCGGGCCAGTAGTAATTCGTGTAACGATACCGGCAACGCCGGCGCCAGTCCGGTCCAGCGTACTTCGCCCGTATCCCGATCCAACAAAACTGCATCTGCCTGCTGTAACGCCCGACCCAATGTTTCGGCATACAGGGGATTACCCCCCGCCTGATGACAAAGCCACCCGGCCAGGGCATCGTCCAACGAGGAGCCACCCAATACCCGCGCCGCAACCTCGGCCAGAGCGGCATCCGGCAAGGGATCGAGCGACAACAAAGCAGCCGGTTCAGCATCAACCATAGCCTCGCGCCCCGTAAGAACAACCATCAAGGGCAATTGACCAACCTGAGCCAACAATTTGCGACACAGAGCTAACGACTCACTATCGAGCCAATGCGCATCTTCCAAAATCAGCACCGACGACTCACGTTCGGCAAGTTTGGCTAATAGTTTGAGGATAATCCGCGGGCCACTCACCCGCTCTTCCAAGCGCTGCCAGACGGAATGTTCCCCAAGAGGGGCATCGCCCTTGCTGTTTGCAAGTCGATTCTGGAGCAACGTACCCAAACCACCTGTTTGAGGCATGGGTGTCTGCTCGTGTTGTACCCGATGATCCAGGGCGGCAAACAGCGAAGTTCCGGTCGCCGGCCTGGCATCGGCTTTTTGGGACGATTCTACCGCAGGCAAGGCCAACAAATCGGCCAGCGCATGTTCTGTGTCCGACATATCCAGCGCGACCAACTCGTTGGACAAACGCGCGCGTTGTTGGCCCGGATTGGCGCGTTCATCAAGATTAAGCCACCCTGCCAGCACATCGAGCCAGGGGAAGAGGGGGATGTGTTTGCCGTGAGGCTGGCAGCAACCGACCAGCACGGTCAACCCCCGTTGCCGGGCCGTCGTCGCCAACTGGGATACCAGCGCGGTTTTGCCGATGCCGGTTTGGCCGGTAATCATCCAAAGACTGCCTCGCCCTGGCATCACCGTTTGCAGCCGGTCGAGGGCTTCAGACAAACGCGCCAGTTCAAGGTGGCGGCCCAGCAACGGCCGCTCCGGCGGAGGCAGGCGCGCGCCCCGCCGCATTTCCCGGACGTTGATAATCACCACCGGGCCATCGATACCCTTGAGGGTCACGGCGGGCAGTTGTTCTCCAACAAAAGCAGCCTGAACTTCGGTCCAAATATCGGCATCCAAAATCACCTGGCCATAGTCGGCCTTACCCATCAACCGGGCCGCCCGATTGACTGCCGGTCCGGCAATTACCGACTCACGGCGATAGGTAGCGCCAATTTCGCCAGTAAAGATAAGGCCGTGAGTGATACCGCCTTTCTGCTGCAGCGGCGGGTCCAGGCCAAACTCGCGGTTGACCTGCTCGAGCATCCGTTCCAGGTGCAGGGCCGCCGACACAGCATATTGTTTGGTGCCCTCATGGGCGCGGGGCGCGCCAAAGGTATTGAGCAGGATGAAACCGTGCCCATAGGTATCAACCTGGCTGATAACGCCCTCGTGCCGGTTGATGATTTCCTGGGCTTGTTCAAAATAGCGTTGAAAAACGGCCGTGGCCAATGCCGCGCCCCGTTGCATAGCCAGAGCTTCCAGGCCCGCCACGTAAATAAACTGCACCGCAGCCGGGCGAAATTCGGCCTCGAGCCGGCGGTGACGATCGGTGCTGTTGACCAGCCGGGCCAGCATGTCTTCGGGCAAAAAGGGGGACAGTCGCTCGACTCGCTCAAGATTCGTTGCCAGGGCCGATAGAACCTCATCAATTTCCAATCCCAACACCACCGAGCCACCCGACCGGCGGCTGGGTGGCGAAATTTCGTAATCCCCCAATGCTTCACCCAGATCATCAATCACCACGTTACCGGCCAGGGTGAAATGATTTTTAGCTATCGCCTGAGCTTGAGGCCCCAAAACAACCTGACCGGGTTGGCCCGCCTCTTCAGCGTCGGTAGCGCCAAAGGTGGCCGGGCCGCTGACCAGCAATTCCATCCGCCGTTTTGTCCCCACAAAACCGGCATAGGCCAGGCCCCGTTCAACCCCAACGCTGATAGTCAGGCTACACGAGCCGTATTCGGTTTCGAACGCAGCAAAGGGCGCTACGGCCCGTTCCATACGCAAAGCCGCTCGCGTGGCTTGAAACACGTCGTTGTCATTTTCTTGTTTGGGAAAATAGGCCAGCACTGCATCACCGGCAAAAATCAGGAGATCGCCCCCCGATGCGGTCAAAGGATCGAGCACGCTGGCAAAGAGGCGATTCATGATCTGGTTCATGATTTCGCGGCCACGGGTATGGCCCTGTTTGGAGAGTAACTCGGTCAGCGCGGTGAAACCGGTAACATCGGCAAAAAGAAACGTGCCTGCTAACAGTTCGCCGTGAGGCTGGCCCGGAGTGGGATCAAGCTCAAGCTGGTAATGGGGCATATAATGGACCAACACCCGATATAGCGGGTCGAGGGCGCGGACGGCGGTCAGTAACTCGGCCGCAATCTGGCGCCGTGTTTCTTCGTCGTCAACGCAATTAAAATCCTCCGGCAACTTATCCAGCCGATGGCATAAATCAGCCGGCAGGAACCGGACCAGGCGAGATAAAAGGGGCAACCAAGATAAGGAAGCAGTTTGTCGAGTGTCCATTTTTTAAGTAGCCATCACCCGCCCCACCAAAGAATTCAATTTAAGTGTACCTATGGGTTGTGGCCTTGTCAATCTGGCCTGATGATATCCTCAAACGTATCTGGCGCGAGGCGAAGCATGAGCAATTACATAAAAAAGATTGATTGTCACCAGGCTAGAGGTATGATACAATGGGTAGAGTTTAAGGGGCGGTTTCGAACACGGTGATGAAAATGCCAGACAAAGAAAACCTGCAAAATTTAATTCAAATGAAACAACGGCTCTTGCAGGAGCTTAAATTGAAAAAGGCACGACAAGGAGATGCAGCCCATCCCAGCCTTATCCTGGAAATAGAAGATACCGCCACCGAACTTGAAAAACTGCAAAATGAACTAAAATCTCTGGCCGGGGCTGATAGCCTACCTGTCGCCTTTGAGCAACTACCTCTACGGGAGCAATATTATCAAATTGCCTTGCACTGGGTCGAAGATGGTCGCAAGGCCAGCCTGGCCCGCTTTGATTTGAGCCATAGGGAGCTGGAACACGAAGATTTAAAGGAGGCCAATTTGCGCAAGGCTAATCTGAGCCAGGCCGAGTTGAGTTGGCTGGAGTTGGAAAACGCCGACCTGCGGGGAACCAACTTCCGGGGGGCAAATCTACACCACGCCCGGCTGGCCAAAGCCAGGGCCATCGGCGCAATTTTGGCCGAAGCCACTTTGACCGAAGCCAACCTGACCGAGATTGATTTACGTGAGGCCAATCTGGCCAACGCCAACTTGAGCGAGGCGATCTTATCGGCAGCTCTGCTGGAGAGAGCCATTCTGAGCCAGGCTGATCTGAGCAAGGCCAATCTGACCGAAGCCAAGCTAAGACAGGCCAATTTGAGAGGTGCAGACTTGCGGTACGCCAAATTGTATGAGGCCGATTTACAGGGCGCTGATTTGCGTGGCACCGACCTGCGCTGGGCCAAAATGTACGACGCCAGGCTGCGTTACGCCAAATATGATACCCAGACAAAGTTGCCTCAGAGAATCGACCCCGATAAGTCGGGGATGACGCTGAAAGAATCCGATTAAAACCAGACAACCCCGCCCAGTTTCTTGTTACTCCCCATCCTTAATGGTCACTTCGCCAAAAGAGATGGTTTGCTCAATATCGTCTCGCATCACTACTTCAAAATAATACCGGCCGGGTGGCGCTTCCGGCAATAACTCCAGTTGCCAGCGGGTGTGGATAATATCACCGGGTTGCCAGGTAGTTGCCACAGGGTTAAAGACCTCGGCCAGAGACAGGTCGAACCAGGCTTGCTGCGCATCACCCCCCTCGTCCATTAAACCAAGGTGAACTTTGAAATCGGCGGGGAGGGGCTGCGCAACGCGCCAATAAAGATCAAGCGGGATGGTTGCGCCGGGAGTAATTGGTTCGGTGGGCCAGGTCGCTCCCAGCAAGGTAAGGGTACTGCCCAACGACTGTTGAATGGAGGTAGCAGGGGGGGGTAAGGTATAAGCAAAATTCTCAGCGTGGCCGACAGTAACCACAGCCTCATCATCAGGCACAGCAAACAGAAGTTCACCCTCAGCTACGGCCGGGGCTTTGGTATAGAACCCAATTTGCAGGTGATATTGTCCGGGCGGGATGTCGGCAGGCAGGCTGAGCGTGCCGCGCTCGTAGATGATCTCGCCTTCGCGCCATTGGGCCAGCGGCGAATTCTCACCGGCAACGGGCCGGCTCAAACCTTCGGCCCAGACGCGGTTATGAGCGTCAACTAACCGGAAGAAAAAAGGCTCGTCCACTTCTTTGCCCAGGTATTCCCAATAAAGCTCAAAATCGGCGGACTGGCCGGGAATAAGAACGACATCATCACCTTCAACCCACTGCCAGGCCAGCAGCGAAGTAATGCCGGTATAAGCTTGGTCTTCAAGGTAATGGTCGATGCCCAAACTGGGATACACCCAGGCGTAATCCAGCCCCCGCAAAGTTACAACTTTTACCGGCTCAAAGCGACTCTCAAAATAATCAAACATAATCTCATCGGGATACTGGCGCTGGGTTTGATTAATGTAGAACACCACGTAATCGCCCGCCAGAGCCTTGCCCTTTTCTTTGGCATAACTAATGGACGGGCCACGATAGAAGGGGGCAAAAGTCGACTCGTACCAACTGGCCACCCGGTGCTGAGAAGGGTCGATTTCTTCATTGAGATACTCGGCGGCCAGATTCAGGCCCTCGCCCCAGCCGATGGTAATCGCCTTTGCCGCGCTGTTGATGCCGCCCAACAGGGGATTGTAGTAGGTAAAATAATAGGGGTAGTTAACGGCAACCAGGAAACTATTGATGAGTAATATGACCGGCAGAAGGAAGGCGATTGCGGGCTGAGCATAACCTCGCACCCGGAGGGCGAAGCGGGTTACACCATAATCAACCAGCGCCACCAATCCGGCGGCGGCCAGCAGATCGATCCAGGGGTAGACCGGCAGGAAGTAACGCTCCTGTTTCTTCTCGCCAACGGTCATCAAAAAATAGTAGCCAAAAATAAAGAGCAGGATGAGCGGCAGGTAGCGACTGAGGGCTTGCCCTGAGTGAAGCCGAAGGGACGAAGGCTGAAGGAGGAGGGCTGAGGCCCCAGTTTGTCCTTTGGGTTGTGCTGATGATGAAGTTGGTGGTATCTGATACTCCGATGAAACAGGCAAGCGGGGTTGACTACGGCGTTTATTTAGAAACCAAACCACCACCCCCCCGATCAGCCCCAGCATCACCAGTGGCGAGGTGTGGTAAAGCCAGGTTACGGGATAAAAAAGCGGGCCGGGATCGGCCACGCTTTGCCCCAAAAAGAAGACGCCTTTGGCATGGGGGCCGGTGCTGTATTGAAACCCCAACGCCAATACGGTTTGCAAGGTTTCCAGCGGCACTACCCACATGGCCGGCCAAAATCCAACAACGGTGAGGATGGCCAGGGCAAACCAGAGCAACCCATCAAAGATGAGAATTAAGAACTTAGAAACCAGGGACGGCTGCGGTTCGGCGGGCGGACCCTCTTTTCTTTGGGACAGCCATTTTTCAGCAAAGAACCAAAGGCCGATGAGCGCGATAAAGGGCATGAGGTAGAGTGACGATAACTTACTGAGAAAGGCCAAACCGCCCAACACCCCGGCTAACCCCAGCCAGCGCCGCCCCTGACTTTCGCCCCAGTAAACAAAAACGCACAAAACCGAAAGAGTCATAAAGGTGGTGCTGAGCGCATCGTGATGAATCACGCGGGAATAGGCAATGTGGAAGGGATTCAGCGCCAGCAGAACCGCGCCGATCAAAGCTATGGTCGAACCAAACAGACGCCGGGCCAGCCAATAGAAAACAACCACGCCCAACGACGTCAACAGCACCACCCCCAACCGCTCCGGCGCAATAAACGTGACATCCAGAGGGTTGGTCGACACGGCAACCACGTAATCGGACAACGGCACCGGACGCCCATCACCTAACCAGCGCAACCAGAACCCCAGGCAGCCGCTCCACATAGTGGTAACGCCGGGATGGCCGGTGCGCAGGGTACAGGCCAACCCCTGGGCAAATCTCCACGTTTCCACCCGGGTGTCGCACTGGTAATTTGGATTGGTCAGCCCGGCCAGAAAATTGCGAGAACGATCCACCCACAGAAATTCGTCGGGCGTAAGAAAGCGGTCCAGGTCGAGCACGCGAGGAATAAAAGCCAGGAGAAAAAGCAAAACGGAGATAAACCAGCCTGACGCCGCCAGGCGTGAGACAAAGGTTGTGAAACGTGAGACGTATTGCGTATTGCGTATTTCGTAGGACGTATTGTCAGGGGTTTTAGTCATTGTGAACGAACTTTCACGGCAGAGTCCAATGATCTTGGCCATTAGCCAGAATCAAACGCTGGCCGGTTTCGGGGAGATAGAGGCCAACAATCACTCTGTAAGATTCAGACCGCATCTCCGGCGGCGTGGCCACCCCATAGACATCCACCACCACTTCATTTTTGACCCACCGGCTGGTGGGCCACTTGCCGTTTTGCGGCGGAGTATCGACCCCGGCCAGCCGTTCATTGGTTTCGGCATCTAACAATTGCACAAACACGGTATAGTCCGGCAAATGCGGTTTCTCGGCGCGCCAGGCAATAGTGACCTGGTGTTCAACGCCGTTTGGCCTGAATTGATAACCGGCCAAAGCAATCTGCTCGCCAAAAACAACGCCGTCAACCTGGCTCGTTTCGGCAGGGACTTGAAAATTACGTAATTCGATTTCTCCCAACGGGCGACCGTCAACCAATAGGGCATACTGCCCTCGCTCCAGACTGGCCGGAAGCGACAACTGGTGGCGACTGACAATCAGATCGTCAGCCAGTTGGGCCAACCACCCCTGTCCCTCGGCCAAAATCGTAATCTCACGCGGTTCAGCGGCAGTGCCGTTGGGATGGTTGTGTTCACTCAAAAAGTCAAACACCGACAGAGGCTGCAAAGTAACGGTTGAGGGGGTAGCGGGTAAGGGATCATCGGCCAGCCAGAGCACATCAACGGCTAACGGTTCGCCCAGGTGACCGTAGGGGGTGAGGGGTCGAAAGCCAATGGGCAGGGGCAAAACGCCGTGGTCCAGGCCGGGGGTCAGGGCGAGAGATTTTTGGAGGGCCGGGCCGGGATACACCTCGGCATAACGAATACCATTTTGATTAACCAAAAAAATCGAGCCAAAATGTTCAAAATAACGGATAAAGGCCGGCGATGGCTCACCGGCTTGCACCTGTTTGCGGTAGAGCACCACGTAATCAAGGCGGTCGCCGTCAACACTGGACAGATCACCCTTAAAATACGAAGCCACCGTAGAAGCGTAGGCCGTCCCCACCCGGCTGTCGGGCTGTTCGCGCTGCAAAAAACGTCCCACCTGGTCGAGTCCCTCGCCCCAACCGATTTTTACCAACTTGGGGGCGGCGTAAGATCCACCCAACAACGGGTTGAAATAAGTGAAGTAGTAAGGAGCGTAGGGGAGCAGGATGATGAGCGCAGTAAGAGTCAATAAAAAGGGAAAAATGAGGTGGGATAAATAAGATTTCATCTGTGATCTTGAAATCTGATCTTTGTCTCCTGACACTTGATACCTGACACTTGACACTTGATTCCACAGCCTCAACCAGCCAAAGGCGGCCAGCAAGGCCAGAGGAGGAAAAGCCGGGAGAATGTAGCGGGAACTACGTTTGTCACTTAAGGTCAAAAAAAACGCAAAGAGAACCACAAAAACCAACAACCAGAGCAGCAACGATGATGCGTCAACAGCCGGAGGCGTCCCGGTTTGATTATTGCCGCCCGGTTCAGCGATTCGGTTTTTGTTTTTGGGCGGGATTATCGAGCGCCCCAGATACCAAACGGCCAAAACCACGCCTGCCAGCACCAGCGGGCTGAGTTTGAATCCCCCGTTGACCAGATAGTAGGCCGGTCCGAGGTCGGGCACCAGCCAGTAGCCTTCATCCTCGGCTTCTTCCTGGTCGGTGGCGGAGAGAAAGGCGTTCTCGAACACGGCCAGCGGACGGCCAACAGGGTCGACCCAGGCCGCCGGCCAGAAAACTACAAAGGTGAGATAAGCCACAACCAGCCACAGTAATAAGCGTTTGAACCAAAAATAAAGTGTGGTACTACACTGCCAGACCCGACCAGCAAAAATCAGAACAACAAAGGGGATAAGGAAAAGGGCCGGCGCTTTGGAAAGAAATGCCAGACCGGCCATCAGCCCGGAAAAACTGAGCCAGAGAAGCGAACCAGAGGGGCGAGGGGGCAACAAGGCTTCGTCTTCACGTTTCATTGTTGGTTTTACGGTTGTAGATATCGCCAACAGTAAACTCAACAACGAAATCACCATAAACACAGCCGTCGGCGCGTCGTGGCCGAGAATACGGGACAGGGCCACAAAATGGGGACACAGGGCGACCAGAGCCGCCGCCGTAAAGGCCAGAGATCGGCTGAATAAACGGCGGGCCAACCCATAAAAAACCACCACCCCCAACGAGGTAAATATCACCATCGGCCAGCGAGTGGCTACCAGCACGGCCAACTCCGTCCGAAATTCAGGGAGCGACCGCAGCCATTCGATAAACGACAATCCCGGTTGGGGCTGGTGGAAGAAATGGTAGAAAATTAGCCCCAAACTGCCCAGCCAGGTGGTGGTTACGGCCGGGGTCAGATTGACCGTGGTGGCGGCAAAATCGCCTTGCAAAAAGGCAGCCAAAAATTGGGCCGAACGATAGACCCATTTGGCCTCGTCGGCCGTCACAAAACGAGCCAAATCGTAGGCGCGGGGCAGCAGGGCCAGCAGAAAAAGGCCGAGGCTGAGGGCGATCTCGGCAAGAGAAAAATGTTTTTTGGCCGGGGTAACATCTAACGTTGTGGTCATCAAGCCCAAAATGATACCACGGGCCGAGACGACAGGCAAAAGCAAGCCTACCTGACTTGAACCGTGCCCAGGGGCGCTTCAACCAGATCACCGGCAAGCAGAGGGGCTTGGGTATCGGGATGGTAGATGACGACAGCCACAACGTACTTGCCAGGCGGGGTTTCCGGCGGCACCGGCAACAGGTAATACTCGTTGACCGTTTCCGGCGGCCACAGGGAAGTTCCCTGGTGAAAATTGTGCCGTAGCACCCGGTCCTTCTGGGCAACCCGTTCCCCGGTAGGACCGATCAGACGCAGAGAGGCTTTGTAGTCGGCATCCATTTGGGTCAACGGAGCCAGGGCCAGAGCGATCGGCACCACGTCGCCAGGGGATACGGCGGCAGGTATGTTCACGGCATCTATCCGCAGCAAACCGCCAAAGGTAGCCCCAACAGGCCGGTCAATCGGCGGCAAACGCGGCTCAAAATCTGTGCCGCTTCTATCAATTGCATAAGTTTCAATATCGTACACCGGGAAGGATTGGCGACCGGCTAAATGAGCGTTTGTGACCAGTAGATAGGTAACGATCTCTTTGGCATCGGCCGCCTGATGTTTATCAGCGGTCCAACGAACGACCCGCAGTTCAGCCTTACCCCGGGCAGCGCGAGCCAATAACGTTTCGGCGTTGGGTTCATCCACGGGGAGATAAGTATAGGCAGCCGGTTGGCGCTGCGCCAGGAGATAGTCAAGGGTGTAGTGACGCGCTTCCGGCCCGGCCCGGATGTCCATTGGCAATACATAACCGGCCGTGGGCGGCGCGTGGGCAATGTCGTTGGCAAGACGAACGGCGTAAAGGTCAAAGGGCAGGGTGAAATCGACCGAGGTTGGCCAGCGGATGAAATAGTTGAGGTAGGTTTGGGTGGCGAGCAACAGGTAACAGGTGACAAGTAGCAGGTAGGCAATGCGGCTTACGGCTTGCCGATTGGGCAAAAATCCGGCAACGGACCTGGTCAGGAAGTTAACCGTAGCGACCAGGCCGAGCGCCGCAAGGGCATAGGTGGGGACAATTGTGCCGAGGAGACGCAGGTGATGGGGCGCGCCTTCCGGGGCCAAAATAGCGGGCAAGAGCATAACGACCCACCAGCAGAGGAGAAAGAGGTGGGGGGAGGGAGCAGAGGGGTCGGCATGGATGATCCGATAAAGGCTGGCGATAATGCCTATCACAAAAAATGGCGCAAGAAAAATGGACACGGCGGGCTGGTTGGGTAAATTGACCAGGGAATTGGCATCGCCGGTGAGGCCGACAAACGTACCCAGAGTAAGCGTTAACCCACGCCACGCTGTCCCCGGCAAATTCCCCTGGTTTGAGGCCGGATTGAAAATGGAAACCGTGGTGGAGCGGGCCACAAAGTCAGCCGGATGCAAGACGAAATAGACGACGAGCGGCACGAGGATGAGGAGTAGCACGAATAAGAAATTAGAAATTTGAATAAACAGGGAACGCAGGTTACCCCTTGTTCTCACCTCTCCCGTCGGGCGTTGTTTGACGTTGGCAATGAGCCAGTGGAGCACAAAAAACAGAACGGGGACCAACCACAGCAGTCGCGCCGCCAGATAGGCGTAAACAGCCAGCGCAATGAATAGAGCCGCCCAAACCAGGTCAAGAGACATCTGACCCCTGACCCCTGTTCCCTGTTCCCTGATTACCCGCCAGAGAAAATAAAACCCCAAACTGGCCAAACCGGGAAACAGGATTGCCCGAAAACCGAGACGGCTGAAATGAAGATGCCAACTCGACAGCGCCAAACCAAGCATGGTGAGCAGGGCCATCAACCGGGCCTGAAGACAACTCCGGTGACCTGGGCCGCGAAACAAACCAACCAGCAAAGGATAAACCGCGGCAACACCAAAAATACCGGCCAACGCGGCAGGCAGCCGCAAAGCTAAAGGCACATTTCCCAGGATGACCGTACTCAAGGCGATCAGATAAGGCCAGAGCGGTTCCTTTCCCCCACCGATACGCCACCACAGTTTGGCATCGCCGCGCAAAATATCAAGGGCCGCCACCCCATTGCCAGCTTCATCAAAGTTGAGGCCGGGCGGGAGGATTGGGAGTTGATACAAACGAAAAAATACAGCGATGAGCAAGATGAGGATAGGGAGCAAGGAGTCGAGAATAGGGAGAAAAGAGATAGAAGATTTCCTGTTATTCATTGGCTCATTGACCCATTGTTCATTGGTAACACGATGGGAGGGCCCAGGGTTGTCCCGGTTTCCAGGTTATAAACGACAATTTGAACATCGGCGATTTGTTTTGCCTCGATTCCGGCAAGGTCCAGGGTATGAACATCGATCACGTAATCGCCCTGACGCCATTGAGAGGTTGGCAGCAGGCCCCCAACCGGCCCGGTATCTTGTTGAGCCAGCAGGCTGCCATTGGCCGCGCGAACCCGGACTGAAATGGTGTAGTCGGCCGATAGGGGCGCCAGCGCATGCCAGTAAAGCGTCAATTTGAGAGTAGACTCAGAATTGGCAACTGTGTAACCGGCCAGGCGGATGGTATTATCCAGGCCAATATTGATGGGTGTGGCCTGGGGAGGGATGTCGCTGAGAATGAATTTGGGGCCGGGGAAAATCTTGGCGTAAGTTACCCCTTTGATGGTGATCGTCTTTTCAGGTTCCTGGGCCTCAAAATATGCCACAATTTCAGGGCTGGGCGCTCGTCGCTGCATTTGGGCCAGGTAAAGCACCACGTAATCGGCGCGCAAGGCAATGTCGTTGGTGTAGAAGTTCTCGCCTGTTCCGACAAAATAAGGTAAAAGGGTCTGTGAGGGCGTTGAGGCGACGTAAAGACTCTCGGCGTTGGGCCTGGTATTGAGATAGGCGGCCACCTGTTCCATTCCTTCACCCCAGCCCATCAAGGTCGTTTCGGCGGCGCGGGTTGGACCACCCATCAGCGGGTTGAAATAGGTCAGGTAGTAAGGATAGTAAGTGAATACAGGCAAAAGGTGAAGTAAGAGCAAAATCAGAAGCATAAAATTTTTCGTTCCCAGGCTGAGTTTGGGAACAAGGAATTTGGAGATCGGAAACACGCCGCCCATCGACTTGCGGCCTGAAATTTGCGATTTGAGAACGTGATAGCCAAATTCCACCAAGCCCACCCAGCCCATCGCGGCCAATAAATCAAAAAACGGAAACAGCGGCAGCAGATAGCGGTCCTGTTTTTTGGGGCTGAGATTGCCAAATAACAACAAGGTAATGGCAAAGAACCAAAGCAAAACCAGCGCCCGGCGGGTCGAATTCGACAGGTTGAGGTACGAATTGATCGAGGGCACAAATATTAGCAGGGATAACAAGCTACCGATCAAAACGATGGGGGTCAGCCGGAAGGGAATGACATAAAAATAGAACCAGAAACCTGGATCCAGCGTGGGCTGGCCAAAAAAGTAGACCAGATGGCCCTCGTTGACTTTACCAAACGTTTCCGCCAACATCTGGCGAACGGTGCCAATAGGGTCAACCCACATGCTGGGCCAGAGGAGGATGAAGACAACAAGGGCAACAACGCCCCAAACCGCAATAACGGCCAACCAAGACAACAAGATGCGCCAAGCGGAAGGGGCAGGGCGTAACATTTTTTTGAGTGGCCAAATCTCAAGGATGGCATAGACGGCAGAAACCCCAACCACAAAAAGGAGCATAAATGGACCGGGGGTTTTCGTCAGGGCGGCCAGGCTACCAAAAACAGCCGAAGCGATGAGATAAGGCTCAGTTAGAAATCTGATCAAGGAGCGTCGAGTAGTTTCTTGATTTGTTGTCTCGCTCACTCGCCGACTCGCTGATTCGTTGATTCGGTCCACATAGACAAAAAAGGTCAGAGCCGATAGCCCCATGAAAACAGCAACCGGCGCGTCGCCGTGAGCGACACGCGAGTGAGCCAGGAAAAAGGGATTAACGGCCAAAAGAAGCGCGCCAAACAAAGCCATTGGTTGGGGTAATAACTTCCGGGCCAAGAGGTAAAAAACCGGTACGGCGGCGGCGGTCAAAATGGCATAGGGGAGACGATTGGCCACCAGCAGCGACAAAATATCGCCGTAAATGTAGTCGGTGAAGGGTGGAACCGGTTTGCCGTTGAGAAGATCGAGCCAATATTGACCGGCCAGTCCCAATCCATCCAGCCAACTCATGGTGACCCCCGGATAAAAGTGCCAGTATGTCCCCCGAAAATCGCCGCGTAAAAAAGCGGCCACCACATCGCTCCCGGCAAAAAAAATATTGGTATTTTCGTCGCTGGTCAAAAAGCGTGCCAACCCCGGCAAGCGGGGAATCAGGGCCACGACGAACAAAAGCAGCGAAACCAAGCCGGGGCGTATTCTCATTGGCTCTTTGTCCATTGGCTCATTGTTCATTGACCATGATCTCTCCCAGTAGGATGGCATTTTCGCCGGAAGTGTCGTTGGCCACCGGCAGGCGCTGTTGCGTGTTAAGTTGATATAGGCCGGTGTAAAGGGAGTACTTTCCGGCAGGTAAATCGGCGGGGAGGGTCAGGGTGACAGGGTCGATAACGGTTTCGCCGGGCTGCCAATGGCTGGTGGAATAGGCGCCGTCAAGTGGCTGGCGATCACGCTGGGCCACCGTGCTTCCCTCTTGATTACGAAGGTGGAGAAAAGCAGTGTAATCGGTGGAAAGCGGGACAAAAGGCCGCCAGAAAAGAACCAGTTGTAATTCCGAGTTTGGGACATGGCTCAGGCTGAAACCAACTAATTCCAGCGAGTCGTCCAGAGAAGCGTTGATGAGGGTATCGGGCTGGGTGGGTAAAGGGATGTGATGGGGGCGGGTGCGGTAAACCAGGGCGTTATCTTTGGCCCACACCTGTTCCATCTGGCTATTGACCACCGCCAGCCAATCGCCTCGAAAGTAGATCGGCTGGCGGATAGTGTCAATCACAAACCAGGCCCGGTTGCCAGCGTTGAGAGCCGCATTAAAATCCGTAGCCGTTCCCAGCCAGGGGACGCCCAACCAGCGGTCTACGGGCGTAGCTACGGAGTCGAGTAAAAATTGCGCGGCGTCATCCTGAACGGTGAAACCGTCCGCGTGGCCTAAATAGAGGCCAGCCGCGGGCGTGTTCATGGTAAGGAAGGTGTCACCCGGCTGCCACTCGGACCGGACAAAGGCCAGGGCTTCCTCGTAGGCCGGTTCCGGCGTCAGCAGGGCCAGGCGAAGATCGTTGAATCCAATGGCCACAAAGAGAATGAGCAGAAGAATGGCAGCCACCGGCAATGAGATATAACGCCAAACAAAAGCCATAAAACGTGAATGATGAGGCATAAAGTGGAAAAATAGCCGGAAAATAAATCTAAAATTAAAGACAGCGTCGGCCGCAATCAGGTAAAAAAGGGGCAGATACATCACAATGTAACGCGGATTGCGGCGAAAAGGTTCAAGGAGGGTGACCATTTCCAGGATGATAAGGCCAAAAACAAGCCAGAGGAAAAGCGAGAAATGAGGAAAAGGATGCACCGCTCTCATGTTCGATTTTTCTTGTCTAATTTTCAATTCATTACCTCTGACTCTTTCCCTGAACCAGACAACCAGACCAATCAAAAAACCAACGATGGTTGCCATCGTCAGCCAGAGATGGTGCGGCACACCAAACTGGCGTGACAGAAACTTGACCGTATCAGACCAGGTGGCATAAAAGGCCGTTTGATAGGTAGCGGTTTTGAGCAATTCAGTTGGCAGACTCTCGCTGCCGGATTCATCCAGGGGAGCCAAGCCCAGCGGTTGACCCAGGCGTTTGATATAAATCGCCAGGAGCACTATCGCCACCAGGGCCAGACCTTCCCCCAAAATCCCAGGTTGCCGAAACCACAAACTTGATACCCGGTGGGCGGTGCGCGATTCTTGAGTTACATTTCGGCGGGAGAGCCAGCCGACGACAACCATGCCGACGACAAGTGGAGGGATCAGGGTTAATGCGCCGAGTTGGGTGAGGAGCGTTGCCAACAGCGCCGCCAGCGCCCACCAGCGATATTTGGCCGGAGCGGGATACAACGTCCCGCGATAGGCCCAGTAGGTCGCCAGCACGACCAGGATGGTAGCCAAAGCATACATCCGCGCCCGTCCGCCCCACACCATACCTTCGGGGCTGAAGGCAAACAGGCCCGCCGCTAATAAGCCGATGGCCACGGCAAGGCGAGGGTTATAAGCAGAGCAAATGAATCCGCGCCGCCCCAGCGTGTAAATAAGCGGAATAGTTGCCGCGCCGACGAGCACACTGGGCCAGCGAGACAGCATCAGTCCCCAGTGCGCCGCTTGCCACTGCGATACCGGCAGATTGATAAATAGAGCAGTGAAGGGGGCCATCACATAAGTGGCCAGCAGGCCGTGCTCGTAAAACAGGCCCGAGGGCATCACCGGCCAGCCATGTCGCAAAATCTGGCGAGCTGCCAGCACCGAGGTGTATTCATCAAAAAAGGGGTGGGTAGTCAGCAGGTAATACCAACGCAGACCAAAACCGGCCAGGGTGAGGATGAGCATATTAACAGTCCGTAAACGCATCGACAGGTTACTTTCTGAGCCGCCGATAAATCTCAACGTACTGCTCGGTGATATACTCCCAGGCAAATTCTCGTTCGGCAATTTTGCGGCTTTCTTTGCCCATACGTTGTCGTTCGTAGGGGTTATTGATTAGCTCGGCCAGACGTTCGGCCAGGGCAGCCGGGTCGTTGATGTCAACCAGATAACCGTTGACGCCTTCCTGCACCAATTCTCCCAAACCCGAGGCGCGGGTTGCCACCACCGGCAACCCGCAGGCCATTGCCTCCAAAACTGTGTTGGGCATTCCTTCCCAGGTGGTGGCGGTCGCAAACAGGTCGGCCTGACGATACCGCGCCACAATCGTTTCCCGATCCACCCAACCTAAAAAGTGGACGTACCTGGTAAGTTCTTTTTCTGCGGTTAACCGCTCTAAATTGGAACGACGTTCCCCCTCGCCAATCAGTTGCAACTCAAAATTGTCTATTCCTTTCTCGCGCAATAGATGGACC
Organism: Anaerolineae bacterium; assembly: GCA_016926805.1. GTDB lineage: Bacteria > Chloroflexota > Anaerolineae > 4572-78 > J111 > JAFGNV01. The sequence continues at coordinate 58,029 of JAFGNV010000181.1, read as the reverse complement.
GCTTCCAGCAAGGTTTCGACATTTTTGAAGGCGTTAAAACGGCCCACAAATAGCAATCGCACCGGGCCATCGTGGCCGCGTTTAGGCGGCGGCGTAAACACCGACAACTCAATAGCATTGGGAATAACGGTGATGGGCATATCCGGAGCAGTGTCGTGGGCATATTCGCGCAGGCCGTTGGAAACAGCAACCAGGGCATCGGCGTCGCGCCATAACCACCGGATAAAGGGTCGCAATACTTTATATTGTTTGGCAAACCGTTTGACTTCGTCGGAGGGAACGTCGGCGCCACGCAGGGAAATGAGATAGGGCAAACCGTAAACGCGCTTAAGCATCCAGCCAATCGGCCCGTCAGGAATGCCAAAAAAGACATGCGCCACATCGGGGTTGAACTCACGCACCTGGAACAAACTGTGCCAGATGCCGCTAACCAGAAATGTGCCCATCTCAAGAGTTGAGCAATATTCCTGGCGTTGGCGCAGCACCGGAATGCGCCAAACTTCAACGCCGTCAATAAATTCAACAGGCTTGAGGCCGCGAATGGGGTTCGTCAATTCCCAAGTCAGGCCGGTATTACGTAGAATAAAACCAATCAGGAGCAGGAGCGTACCCAGGAGGGTAAACCCGTGATCGCTCAGGTCTTTATTAAAAGCAAGCTTGATGTAGATCAAATAAGTCCAAAAGCCGAGACCCAGCAAAACGGCAATATTCCCAAACAGGCTGTAAAGTTGGGTGGGGCGACTGGTGATAACCCTCACCGTGTGCCCCATTTCTACCAAACAAGCAGCGATTCTCTGGCTGGCCTTACCTCCGCCGGCCCCAATGGGGGGAAATTCATAATTGATAATCAGGATGCGCATCGACAGCCAGCCCCACCTAGAAGAAGTCAAACCATTTGGCGTGTTTTCTGGCGCCCGCCGCCGACGGGCTGAAGTTTTTGCTCCATCTGGTTTTGTGATTATAGATGGCTTTGTTCAAGTTCGCGCCGTCCAAATCGGCATCGCGCAGGTCTGCGCCACGAAGATCGCTTTCCACCAATCCCGCTTCCGTCAAAATGGCCCGCCGGAGGTTCGCCCCCGCCAGATTGGCCTCACCCAGATTGGCCTCGGACAGATTAGCCTCACTCAGGTCAGCCGCATACAAATTAGCGCCGTATAAATCGGTTGCGCTCAGATTGGCCCCATTCAGGTTGACTCCACTCAAATCGGCCAGGCGGAGATTGGCAAAGACCAGATTTGCCTGGCGCAGGTTAGCTCCACTCAGGATAGACCTGATGAGCTTGGCAAAGATCAAACTGGCCTCACTCAAATTGACCCCGCTCAAGTTGGCCTCGTACAGGTCGGCCTCATTCAAATTGGCCTTACGCAAACTAATACCTCGTAGATCAACTTTGCTTAAAATAATCCGGCGCAGGTCCGGCATTCTACCGTGTTGATGACCAGCTTTGAGCAGTTGAATGAGTTCTTCTCGTTCCATTAACCTTCCCCAAGGTGATTGTGCAATGGATGACGTTGGCCCCTGTCTAATGACTCCTGGTACACGCGCCTGAATTATACCCAACCTGGCAGTCATGAGCAACCGGCAGCGTAACACATTTTTGACATCCTGCCAAAGTAGGCTAACATTGCCCCCATCAATTCAACTTTTACGGAGAAATAATATGCCATCTTCCCCTTTAGCTGTGCAAATGTACACCGTTCGCGCTGCGGCGGCTCAGGATTTTTCCGGGGCGCTGCAAAAAGTGGCCCAACTTGGCTACGATGCCGTGGAACTGGCTGGGACCTACAATTTAAGTGCCCCTGAACTACGCCAAATACTGGATAACTTGGGCCTAAAATGCGTCAGTGCCCATGTATCGCTGGCCGACTTACGGGCCGATCTTGACCGTCAAATTGACACCTACCTGGCCCTGGGTGCTGCCTATCTGGCTTGTCCCTTCTTGCCCCCCCAAGAACGTAACGATTATCGGGCCATTGCAGTGGAATTAAATGGCCTCGGCGAACGCTGCCGGGCGCAGGGACTTCAATTTTGCTACCACCACCACAGTTTTGAACTGGAGCAATTTCAGGGCAAATATGGACTGGACATCCTGCTGGAGCAGAGTGATCCGGCCAATGTGAAACTTCAGGTCGATACTTACTGGCTGCAAGCCGGTGGCATCGACCCGGCAGATTATATTCGCAAATGGTCGGGGCGCGTACCCTTGCTGCATCTTAAAGATATGTCTGCTACCGAGCCGTCCACCTTTGCCGAGATTGGCACCGGCATTCTGGACTGGCCCGGTATCTTTGCGGCAGCCAAAACAAATGGGGTCGAGTGGTATATTGTCGAGCAAGACACCTGCCCTGGCGACCCATTTGAAAGCCTGAAAATCAGCATAGAAAATTATCGCCACATGACCGGCTGAAACATTGCCAGGTAAACTTCGAGACTTTGGCCGGAAACCTGAGACAACAAGGCCGGCTAAAGTCTCATCCTATCAAGGGGCCAATGGTGATGCCCGTCCCTCCACGGATTGCTCCCTGCCGCTGATGATGATCTTCTCAGAAAAAACATCCGGCTAACAATTATTAATTTTTTTCTAACTTATTTCACATTGAGTTCACATTGTTTTCAATTAGAATTGGTTGAGAGCAAGGTCGAGACTTTGCTCCAATTTAAACGTCGAAATCATCAAACTTGTAACTACATTGTAACCAACCATGCGTAATTTCCATGATAAACTTGGTATTAGATCAGTATTTTCTTGGTATCAAATCAGTATTTTCACTGAACATTAATAAGCGACAAAGAGGAAAACCGTGTTGACCGAGTCGATCCTGCTATCCAGCCAAACGGCTACCCCTTTTGGTATTACCCTGGTTTACCTGATCCTTTGCCTTTATTTGTTCTGGCGACGCAAGTTCAACGACATTTTGGGCCGTCTGTTTGGCCTTTACCTGTTTCTGGGTATCCTCTGGAATGTCAATTTAATTGCTGCCGTCATCAACATTCCCCTGGCAACTAACTTGAGTTGGGTCCAGTTGGCATCTTATGGTTTGGTAGTCCTGGGCTTGGTGTATTGGGTTTTTGCGCGCGTGTTTCTGCAGCGGCCGGGACTGGCCTGGTGGGGCTGGCTCATTGGCATTGTTGGCCTGGCTGTTATGATAAGCCTGGATGCAGGTTTGCTGGTTATTCCCCCTCAAATTCTGGGCTGGAGTTTCGGTTGGATTACCCCCGCCAACCTATCGTTTGTGCTGGGCATAATCTGGTGGAGCGTGTTTATGGTCATCGCCGCCATCACCACCGAAGTTCAGTTTTTCAAGGCCCAAAGCCCCGCTCATAAAAATAGAATCCAGTTTTTATTCATCTCGATTGGGTTGCTGACTATTGGCTACGGTTTGTACCTTTCGTTGGTGGAACCTTTCTGGACCACGGGCCTGATTGTGACCGGGTTGGGCGGCGTGTTGACCACTTACATCGTTTCTGTCGAAGATCTGATTGATTTGGCTACCGGGATACGTCGCCTGGCCAGAGCGCTTATTGTGGCTCTGGTCACCGTAGCGGTCTACATTGCCGGAATATACCTGGTTAACATTTTCTTGGGCAATTACCTGGCCTCCACATTCTTCGGCCGCTTTTTCGACCGCACCCTATCGGTCGCGGCCATAACGGCGGTGCTGCTGACCATTGTTTACGGTCCTATCCGCCGCATCAGTGTGAGTGCCGCCAACCGGGTTCTCTTTGGCCGGCGATACGATTACCAGATGGTCATCCACCATTACAGTCACGCCATCAGCAACATTCTCTATCTTAATGAGCTAACTAATGTGGCCTTGACCCATATTGCCCAGGCCCTTGGGGTTAAACAAGGGGTCTTGTTCATCTTGGAGGCAGAGACCGGCGAATACTTCATGCTGCGCTCGGTTCCTCCGTTTGGGAGTAATGGCCTCCCCAAACACATCACCTTAACCAAAAACACCCCCATTACCGACCGATTGGTAGGCGAACGACAGGAACTGGCCCAGTACACTATTGACATCTCGCCTCAATTCAAGAAAGTGCCGGAAGACGAACGCAAGGTTCTCAAAGCTCTCAATGCCGAACTATTTATTCCTATTCTGAAAAAAGAACAACTCATCGGTTTGTTGGCTGTCGGCCTCAAAAAATCGGGACGACCCTTCAGTGTCGAAGACATCCGCTTACTCAAAACGCTGGCCGAGCAAACCGCCCTGGCTCTGGAAAACGCAACCCTGTTTGACCGGCTGCAGCGCAATCTGGAACAAACTACCCGGATGAAGAATCTGATGAATAACGTTTTCGATAGCATTGACGACGGCGTGATTACCACCGACGTTGCCGGAAAAATTACCCTGTTCAACCGCGCCGCCGAGTCGATTTTGGCGTTGTCTGCCGAACATTGCATCGGCTATCCTTACCGGGAGGTGTTTCCGGCTCTGGCCAGCACTATTTTGCCTAACCTCATTGAAAACGTCGCCCGCCGGGAAGACCATTACATCGACTATGAAATTTCCTCGAAGCTACCGGAACGGGGGCAAGTTGCCCTCAGCATGAGCCTGGCCCCACTTAAAGACGCCCAAAATCAAACCCAGGGTGTGACCATTGTGGTGGACGATTTGACCGAAACCAAACGGCTGCGGGCTGTGCAAGATATGTTCCGCTGTTATGTATCGCCGGCGGTGGTTGATCGATTGCCCTCAGACCCCTCAGAATTGAAATTGGGGGGGCAACGTCAGATCATCACCGTTCTCTTTGCCGATATTCGTGGTTTCACCACTTACAGCGAGAAATTGGATCCCGAACAACTGGTTGATGTATTAAACCAATATCTCTCGATGGCCGCCGCCGCAATTCTGATGTACGAAGGTACGTTGGACAAATTTATGGGTGATGCCGTAATGGGTATTTTTAACGCCCCATTGACCCAAGAGGATCACGTTTTACGAGCCGTGCGGGCGGCCGCAGCCATGCAACGTGCCATCAAGGATTACCACCATAGCATCGGTGAAGAACGAGGGTTGAGTTTTGGCGTGGGCCTACACGTAGGCGAGGCCGTTGTTGGTAACGTGGGGATGTCGGACCGGATGGACTACACCGCCATTGGCGACACCGTCAACCTGGCCAAACGCATTCAAGAAAACACACCCGGCGGCAAAATATTAATGAGTCAGGCCGTGTATGAGGCGACCAAAGACTCAATTAACGCCATCTTTTATCAAGAGATAAAAGTGAAAGGCCGGGAACAGTCGGTAAATATGTATGAACTGCGTTCCGTGTAACAGCCACTGCTAAAAAGAAACAAAAAAGGACGCCAATATGGGCGTCCTTTTTTGTTGAACAGAGCCAACCAATGCCCTTAATCCTATCTCAAATAGCGTTCCAGACGACTTCTCAGGGTAGCGTAACGAAAATCCTTACTCTGCAAGGTTGTTCCTTGTCGCTCTTGGCAAAAAATGTTATACTCATTTTTAAGATAGGAGGTTACCCTGATGACCGACAAACTGGCCTGGCTCGACGACGCCTTACGCGAATTGCGCGAGAAAAAACTCTACAACACCATCCGCACCATTGACTCCCCGCAGGGAGCCTGGCTAACGGTGGATGGTCGCCAAACCTTAAACTTTTGTTCTAACAATTACCTGGGCCTGGCCAACGACGTCCGGCTGGCGCAAGCCGCCACAGACGCCATCAACCGATTCGGGGTGGGGCCGGGCGCCGTGCGCACCATCGCCGGGACCATGAGCTTGCACGTTGAACTGGAAAAACGCCTGGCCGAATTCAAAGAAACCGAGGCAGCCATCGCCTTGCAATCCGGTTTTTCGGCCAACCTCGCCGTCATTCCCGCGCTGGTAGGCCGTGGCGACGCCGTCTTTTCCGACGAACTCAACCACGCCAGCATCATCGACGGCTGCCGCCTGAGCCGGGCCGACATCATCCGCTACGGGCACAGTGATGCAGCAGCTTTACAAGCACTGTTGGCCGAAAAGCGCAACCAATACAACCGGGCCATCATCATCACCGATGGCGTGTTTAGCATGGATGGCGACATAGCCCCCTTGCCCGCCCTGGCCGACCTGGCCGACGAGTTCAGTTGTATGACAATGGTTGACGATGCGCACGGCGAGGGGGTGATGGGACACGGCGGCCGGGGGATTGTGCACCACTTCAACCTGCAAGGCAGGGTAGATGTGGAAGTCGGTACCATGTCCAAAGCCTTCGGGGTGGTCGGTGGTTATGTGGCCGGGAAGGCGGCAATTGTGGAATGGCTGCACCAACGTGGACGTCCCTTCCTTTTCTCCTCGGCGATGACTGTGCCGGATACCGCCGCCTGTCTGGCCGCGGTCAATATTCTGAAAGAAAGCACCCAGCTGGTAGACCGTTTGTGGCAAAATACCCGCTATTTCAAAGAAAAGATGCAGGCACTCGGCTTTGACATTGGCCGGAGCGTGACCCCCATCACGCCGGTCATGCTTAAGGAAGAAGAACTAACGCAAATATTCAGCCGTCGCCTTTTTGAAGAGGGCGTATTTGCCACGGCCATTGCCTACCCCACCGTGCCCATGGGTCAGGCCCGCATTCGGGTGATGATTTCAACAACCCACAGCCAGCAGGACCTGGATCAAGGGCTGGAGACGTTCGCCAGGGTTGGACGTGAATTGGGTGTGATTGGTTGATCATCGAATGCAAGCCTCGGAAACCGGCAAAACCTCCAAGGTCTTTTGCCTCCCCCGATTGACCGGATTATAATCGACCCACTATGGCCGGTGCGCGCTCCCCCTTATTTATCCTTATTCTGACGGTCTACCTGGTTGCCGGGGGATTGTATGCCTTCCTGACCCCGGCCTGGCAAGCCCCCGACGAACCGGCGCACTATAATTATGTTCGTGCGTTGGCTACCAAAACCGGCTTCCCCCAACTAAAAGCAAACTGTTACAACCAGACATATTTGAACCAACTGACCTCGCGCCGTTTTCCGCCGGATATGTCGATTAACAACATCTGTTACGAATTCCACCAACCGCCGTTGTATTATCTGCTGGGAATGCCTGTTTTTGTCCTCACCGGCGGTTCTTTACCGGTATTGCGTTTCCTGTCGATGGCCTTGTTGGGCGGTGGGGTGGTCGTATTGGCTTTTTTCATTGGCCGAACCATTTTTCCGGCGAGGCCAGCGATGGCCTACGGCACCATGGCCCTGGTGGCCTTTGTCCCGATGCACCTGACCATCCTGTCTTCCATCAACAACGACGTTCTGGCCGAACTCATCCTGGCAGCTATCCTCTTTATTTTGGTCCAGCGCCTTATCCAGTCTCCCGCCAATGACCAAACCCGGCGATATTTCGACAATGACTGGTCCCTGGGGATATTGTTGGGCCTGGGCTTGGGCACCAAAACGACCATTTACATCGCCGTTCCGTTGGTGGCGATTGTATTGTGGTGGACGTCGGCTAAAGAAACGTCAGAACATGGCGGCACGGTAAGGGATTGGCGCAAGTTGGCCCACCAGGCAGCCACCATTTTTGGCGTGGCCCTCTTGATTATCTTGCCCTGGTTCGTTCGCAATGCCGCCATTTACGGCAATTTGGATATTCTGGGGCTGAAACGACACAGCCAAATTGTAGTCGGGCAACTGCGGACGGTGGACTATCTGGCCGAAGTCGGCTGGCTGGCCTATCTCGGCGATTTTATCAGCACCACGTTTCACAGCTTTTGGGGCCAATTCGGCTGGATGGCCGTACCGATGGATGGGCGGAGCTATTGGTTATTAACCCTGCTGTCCCTGATGGCGCTCGGCGGTTTGGTTGGCTTCTGGTGGACTATGCGCTCACCGGGAGTAGTCGCCCCGGAGGACAAGCTATCAATTTACCAACGCCACGCTCTGGCTCTGATGGCAATAACCATCAGTTTGATGGCCCTGGTCTATCTTGGATACAACGCGGCCTTTGTTCAATTTCAAAGTCGTTACCTCTTTCCGGCTCTGATTCCGCTTGGAATTTTTTTCACTCTTGGACTACACGAAGCTTTATCACTGCGTTGGAAGTGGTGGCTGGCAACTGGCTTAGGCATAGCCTTTGCCTGGGTCATCGCTGCCTCGCTCTTTAAGGGTGATCTGGACAAATGGGCGGTCTTGATGACCGGTCTGGCTCTGCTATTGGCGATAGGACGGGCGTTACTGTCCGCCCGATATAGATTAATCCCTACGGCCTGGCTGATGACCGCCTGTTACGCGGCGCTGGCTTTGCTGGCCCTGGTCAGCCCTTTTTGGTTTATTGTGCCTCATTTATCTCCATAGATCGACGGTTCCACTTTCCTCGCGCGCAACCCCAGGAAGAGCGGAATCTCTTGACTGGCCAAATTTTTGGTTTTAACGTTGGCTTCAGTCGCGTGAACTTTGTACGTAGGGATTTCCTTCATCTGTTCTAACAGCAACCCGCATGCGGCCAGGCAATTGATGTATTCGCTCAAGGGGCGATGGAAACTAAGCGTGACTCCTGTCTGTTTGCCCGGATAAGCGTGCATCGGCACGCGCAGACAGGTTAAATAACAGTCAACCCGGCGATACTGGAGCTTGCGTTTTTCATCCCATCCCCAGCCGCTCTGCCGGGGCACGCGAAAACAGGGATGGGTCAGCAGCAGCACAATACACCCGCCGTATTTTAACGCCCAACTGGCCGAGCGCAAAACCGGTTGCAGCGACTCCATATCCTGCAAACTGAGCATAAACACCACCGCATCAAATTCCGCGGGATGGAGTTGGGGCAGGGTAGACAACCGGCATGCATCGCCCAGGATAAATCTCCCCTGGTTGCCATGATACCGGCGCGCCAGGCGCAGCAGTTTTTCGCTGACATCGACACCGGTATATTCGGCCCCGGCTTTAACAATATGTGGCGCCAGCACACCATGACCGGCTCCTATTTCCAAAACCTTTGTCCCTGGCTGAAGGTTCAGCATTTGGAGCACCACCGGGATGGCCAGTTTGCGATGGTGTTGGCTGCCGTCCCGACCCACCCAACCGGCATACCAGTCGGCTACCGGGTCCCAACTGGTTCGAGGCAGCGATTTGTTGAATTGTTTGCGACGATTTTTAGGCATGGATCAACTCCTATGGTCGAGATTGAATCAAAAAGGCCACGGTTCCTTTCTACCGTGGCCGAGGATAAAAAAACCCCGAGATCGGATGGTTTTGGCCAGTCGTCAGCCTGCCGCTCTCCCGGACAATAAAAAGGAACCCAAGTCAAACACTCAAGCTATCCAGAGGATAGCCATAGTCCTGAAGAGACGAACAGGTTTTTACAACTTCAATATTTTCTCAAAAGCAGCTCTTTACCGAGGAATCCGTCAAGCTTTCAGGACTACCGTGCGATTCTGAGTCTGCGAATGAAAGTGGCCATCTAAAATGCTCCTGTTTGGCTTATCAACACTTTACTCAAGGCGTACAAAGCAAGTTTACTATAGCATTTCAAAAAGTCAAGTGGCCAATGGTCTCAAAACCCTGGTCCACTGGCAAGAACCGGACAATCAGGCCACAGCCAAACTGCGCCACACTTTTTTAACCCGCCAAATCAAGTCATCGCGAGACAAAAGCAATTCAAAGCGCGTAAAGTCCGCGGCTTCGGCCATCACGTGGCGGCCATCGCCATCGTCCCACTGGCGACCCACAGCCACAATGGGGTAGTGAATCCCCCTCCAGGTGAGATGCTGCAGATTGGTATCTCCTTGCTCGTCAAGAGAGCAAGTTACTCTAATGGGGTCATCAAAGAATTCTGTGTTCATCGGTTTGGCCGTCCCTGGCAAAATAATATTAAAATCCTGTAAAATTTTAGAGCGAAAAATAAATTGTACTCACCTCATACCTAATACGCAACACCGGCCCGTTGCCCCAACCGCCTTCCTCTGATATAATTCTCTTCCTGAAAGAGTTAGGGAATGAGCAAACCGGATAAGTTCACCATCAAAATCGACTTGCACCTCCACACCTGCGTTTCTGAAGACGGCGCATTGCATCCGGCGGATGTGGTCAAGATAGCCCGGCGTAAAGGACTGGATCGGATCTGCATCACCGATCACAACTCACTTGACGGCGCGCGGGTGGCCCAAAAAATCGATCCTGATCTGGTGATAGTCGGCGAAGAAATAATGACCAACGTCGGCAGCGAAATCCTGGCCTTTTTTGTGCGCAAGTGGATACCACCCTTGTTGTCGCCGGAAGAAACGCTGGCCCGGCTGGCCGACCAGGGCGCGGTGATCAATGTGTCGCATCCTTTTGACCGTCATCGCCATCCCTGGCCTGAGCGTCTGCTCACCACCCTGATCCCCCACCTCGATGCCATCGAAACCTTTAACGCACGCACCATTCGGGCTCAAGATAACAAAAAGGCCAGAACGTTTGCCCTCACCCACAACCTGCCGATGACCGCCGGGAGCGACGCTCACACCGCTATGGAAATTGGCGCAGCTTATGTGGAAATCCCGCCGTTTGACACCGCCGACGAATTCCGGGCCGGATTGGTTCACGCCACTATTCACGGTAGCCTCAGCCCGGCCTGGATCCATCTCTTTTCCACGCTGAATAAACTGCGAGGAAAACTTGGCTTAAAACCCATCATCAATTCGTAGGTGACGGTCACTTTTGATAATGGGCAAAAATGGTATAATTTATCGGCATCTGAAGTGACTGTCACCTTTTTCCGAACTCGGATTCATAATTGAGTATTGAGCAGTGAACATCGATCCAACTGATATTCGTCTGGATGATATTGTGCGCATGCGCAAGCCCCATCCCTGCGGCGGCACCGACTGGAAGGTAGTTCGTCTGGGGACAGACATCGGCTTGGTGTGCCTGACCTGCCGCCATAAGGTACTGATTCCACGGGGCAAATTCATCAAACAGGTGAAAATTTTTCTGGAACGAGGCCCAAAAACGCCCCCGTTGCCTACCCTATGAACACGTTGATAGGATCAATGAAGATCAATCTTCAGCCAAACCCGACAACCATGAGTGAAACCAAACGCATCCTTATTTTGATGTCCGATACCGGCGGAGGGCACCGGGCCGCGGCAGAGGCAATTCGGGAAGCCCTGATCTATCTTTACCATGATACGGTTGCGGTTACCATTGTCGATGCCTGGCGGAATCACATCGCCTGGCCAATCAACCGGCTGGGAGCCGCCTATGGCTGGATTGTCAATAAAGCCTTATGGGTGTGGAAAGGTTTTTGGCTGCTGGAAAATGAACCCAAGATAATTGACACGTGTCTCAAATTGCTCTATCCCCTGGTTGCGCCGGGTCTATTAAGGCTTTTTAGAGCACAAAAACCAGACGTTATCGTTTCGGTCCATCCACTCATTACCCTGTTGCCGTTGATGGCACTGCGCCGGGCCAGACTCGACATCCCCTTTATTACCGTGGTTACCGATATGGTTTGTGGTTATCACACCTGGTATCATCCCCAAACCACGCTCTGCCTGGTTTCAACCGAACCGACCCGCCAGCAGGCTATTGGCTATGGTATTGCCACCGAAAAAGTGGAAGTGGTGGGACAACCGGTTGCCCTCAAATTTGCCGCCGGAATCGGCGAAAAAGTCCATTTGCGACGCAAGTTGGGTTTGGATCCAAACCGACCCGTGGTGTTATTGGTGGGGGGCGGTGAGGGATATGGCCCGGTCTTTGACATTGCCCGGTGTATTGCCCGGCGGGTGACTCAGGCGCAACTCATGATTGTGGCCGGACGCAACAAATTATTACGAAGAAAATTGGAAACAGTCCGGTGGGAAATTACCACCACGATTTTTGGTTTTGTCGACAATATGCCCGAACTGATGGGGGCCGCCGACATCTTCATCACCAAAGCCGGGCCGGGTAGTATCAGCGAGGCCTTTGTGGCCAAATTACCCCTTATTATTTTTGATTATATTCCGGGTCAGGAGGAAAGCAACGTCCACTACGTGGTTGAACACAACGCAGGCGCTTACGCGCCGGAACCGGAGCAAATTGCCGACCTTTTGCTCGAGTGGCTCCAACCGGGTCATTCCGATCTGGCCCAAATGGCGGAAAACGCCGCAAATTTGGCTCGCCCAGAGGCGGCGCTGGCAATTGCCCGTCGAATTTATGAACAAGCTACACGTCCAACCCCAACGGTTTCCACCAATGCTTAAGCACAATTGTTGAATTGGTGCTCTGATGGGCCGGCAGCACGCTCAACTTGTTATATAAAATGTCACGCAAATGACTCACGTCCCGGGTCCAGAGCCGGATGTGGGCGTCAACCTCCCCGGTGAGATTGGCCACATCGACCACCTCGTCAATCTCAAGAATCTGCTCAACAAATTCATCAAAATCAAACTGCTGATCCGCTTTGAGTTGAACAATACAAAGCACCCCTTGCCCCAACTTGGCCGGGTCAATGACGGCTCGATAGCCGGTGATGACCCCAGCCTCCTCCATCCGTAAAATGCGATCGCGCACCCGGGTATGTCCCACCCCCAATCGTTTGGCAATGTTCACGTGCGAGGCCCGACCATCCTCCTGCAAGATCATCAAAATCTGTTTATCCAGTTCATCCAACTTGTACACCAGACACCTCGTCTACGAATTAAATTTTTGTTTATTTCTTACATTTGATACAATTTAATTGTGATATATTTCATAATTACCATAAATATTTATATAAAATAGAAATATTAATGCAATTTTTATTGACACCCGTCAAAAAACTGATTACAATATTTTTAGGTTAAACCAGCAACATCAAAGGCGCGACGCCAGGTTTAGCAATGGGACCGACCGTTCTACCAACAGGCCAACCTATCCCGGCCCAATTTTCATCCCGTTGCAGGAGCAAGTTGATCCCACTGGCGCAATCAATTGTAGAACAGGAGGAACGTGTATGTCAAAATTGACGCAAGCCTGGTCTCAAAGCTCAACCCCACGGGCGCACATCTGGGCTGAGGTTCCCGACGAACAATGGAATGACTGGCGTTGGCAATTAAGTCACCGCGTGAATGAATTGGAGGTTTTAGAAGCCTTTATTAATTTGACCGACGAGGAAATTGAGGGCATTTGCGCCGACAACAAATTTCGGCTGGACATTACGCCCTACTTTGCCAGTCTCATCGATCCTGACGACCCGCTTTGTCCGGTACGGCAGCAGGTTATTCCCAGGGGCAAAGAGCGGCAAGCCTTCGAAAGCATGATCCCCGACAGTCTGGCTGAAGACCGCCACAGTCCTGTGCCCGGACTGGTACATCGTTACCCCGACCGGGTGCTGATGCTGATTACCACCCAGTGCGCCAGTTACTGCCGCTATTGTACTCGCAGCCGCATGGTGGGTGACGCCACCGCTACCTTCAGCAAAACCGAATTCGAACTGCAACTCGACTATCTCCGCCGCACGCCGCAGGTGCGCGACGTGCTCCTTTCCGGTGGCGACCCGCTCACCATTGCCCCCCGGATGTTAGATTACCTTCTCAACGAACTCCGCAACATTGAGCATATCGAAATCATTCGCCTGGGCAGCCGGGTGCCGGTTTTTCTGCCTCAGCGGGTTACCGATGAATTATGTGAGACCCTGAGCAAATATCATCCGGTCTGGCTCAACATCCACGTCAACCATCCCCAAGAAATCACCCCTGAACTGTATCGCGCCTGCGACAAACTGAGCCGGGCCGGGATACCACTGGGCAACCAGAGCGTCCTGCTGGCCGGGATAAATGATTCGGTCCACATTCAACGTGAATTGGTGCATCAACTGGTGCAACTGCGGGTACGCCCTTATTATCTGTACCAATGCGACCTGGTACCCGGCGCGGGTCACTTCCGCACCACTATCAGCAAAGGCATTGAAATCATAGAAGGGTTACGCGGCCACACCTCTGGCTTTGCCGTACCAACCTTTGTTGTCGACGCGCCGGGCGGAGGGGGGAAAATTCCGGTATCGCCGCAGTATCTCATTTCGCAAAGTCCCGGAAAGGTTGTTTTGCGCAATTTCGAAGGTTACATCACTACTTACACCGAAGCCGTCGATTATGACCCGGAGGCCATCAAGGCCTGGGAAGCAAAATTTCAGAAGCGCCCGGAACCGGGGCAAGGCGGCGTACTGGATTTACTCCAGGGTGAAAAGCTGGCGATCAAGCCCCAGGGATTTGATACAACTCACAGACGAAATGGGGTTGAGCACCGGCTCAACCAGGATAAGGCCAAATGGCGACCTTATCACCGGGTTAATGGAAAGTAGTAAGGAAGGCAACAGCGCAGCTCAGCCGCCCCCCAGGTCAGCCAATACTTTCTGCAGGTCACCAGGCAGGGGGGCTTCCAGGTGCAATATCTCCCCGCTACGGGGATGCTCAAAACCAAGCCGCCAGGCATGCAAAAATTGACGCTGCAAACCCAACGGATTTTTTTTGCGGCCATAAACGGCATCGCCCACCACCGGACACTTGAACCAGGCCAGATGAACCCGGATCTGATGCGTCCGGCCGGTTTCCAGACCAATCTCCAGCAGGCTGTACCGTCCAAAATCAGCCCGGAGACGGTAATGCGTTCGGGCAGGTTTGCCATCGGCGCGAGGAGCGAATTTTTGCCGGTGGCGGGGATCGCGCCCCAGGGGAACATCAATTATTCCTTCAGTTGCTTCTGGACAACCAAATACCAGGGCAAGATATTTTTTCTCCACGGCCCGGCTCTTGAACTGGCGACGCAAGTGCAACAAAGCCTCCGGGGTACGGGCCACAACCATCAACCCCGACGTGTCCCGGTCCAAACGATGCACAATACCGGGACGGTCAAGCGTATCTGCGCCAATCCCGGTCATTGCCACCAAATCCGGATAGCGAGCCAACAGCGCGTTGACCAACGTGCCCGCCGGATGTCCATGCGCCGGATGGACCACCAATCCCGCCGGTTTGTTGATAACTACCAGATCGTTATCTTCAAAAATAATATCAAGGGGAATGATTTCGGCTCGAAGCGCCTTTGGCGGTGAAGAGATAACCGGCAGGGTCAGCACATTGCCCGGCTGCACCTGAGTACTCGGACGCTTGACCTGACGGGGTTCTTGTCCCCCAGAAGCCGCAAGAAAGACGCGACCCTGACGAATGAGTTTTTGAATTTGGGAGCGCGATAGGTTGGGGATAGTTTCGGCCAAAAACTGATCAAGCCGGGTAGCAGCTCTATCGACTTGGATTTGGACAACCTGCTCCGAGGTCATCGGGGGTTATAGTTGCTGCTGGCGGCGAGCCTTATTCAGAGCATGCTCCGCCATACTCGAACGGCTTCCGCCGCCCTGTTGAAACGTTCGCTGGCGCTGGACGAGACGATGATCGTACAACAGCTTGACCGGCAGCGACCAGCGATCGATGGGCATGGTGGACCGCAAACGAAAGCCAAAGACCAATTGCCGCACCCGCTGACCTAACTGACCGGCCTTTTGAGCATATCCGGCAACCTTTTCTAAAAATGTAGTACGCAACGAAATACGTTCGGAAGAAACACTCATGCTTTCCCGCCCTCTGGGTGAAACTTCTCCTGCTTTGGACGGCCTTCTTCGTTCCAAAGATAATACGCCAGGATCCCTACCCCCACCAAAATAGATATATCAGCCACATTAAAAATCGGCCAGAACCCGATGTCAACAAAATCGACTACCGCCTCATTGATTCGGACAAAACGGTCCAGCAAATTCCCCATTGCCCCGCCAACAATCAGGCCAAGGCTGAGACGCACGCCGATATATTCGGTGGGCAAATGATAGTAAAAAATGATAATCCCAATAATAACAAAAACGGCCACAAACTTAAACACATCGCCCAGGCCGGGAAACGATCCGAAGGCAGCCCCACTATTGGTGATATGCGTAAACTGGAAAATTCTGGCCAGGGTCGGATGAAAACTCCATGATCCCCCTTCGGGGATATAGCGGAGCACCAGGTATTTGGTAGCCTGATCCAGGGCAAATATGACCGCCGCCACGCCCAAAATGGTGGGGAATGCCGAGCGCCGTTTTGTTTTTAGGAACTCTGGTGGTTGGCCGCTAATTTTGAAGACACCTCTTCTTGGCTTGATGTATTTTTATTGTACCTCACTCTTGGTCAATCGGCAACAATTTTGAAAGGCCTGCTTATATGGTAGAATAGCCGCCAGACAAAATCGGCCCTTCAGGAGACGCTTTTTTTGAAGAACCTGTTTAACACCATCCGACAGCAACGACTTCTGTGGATTATTATCCTCTTTTTAATGCTGCCGCTATTGGCTTTTCCCGAACTCATCGTCGGCCAGCAAACGCTCTACTGGACCGACTTGAGCTGGATTCACTATCCCCGCCATATCTTCGCTGCGTCGGAATGGCTGGCCGGACGGGTGCCGCTCTGGGACCCCTACGAAGATACCGGCATTCCTTTGCTGGCAGAAAGCCAGATTGGCGGGCTATATCCTTTCAGCGTCTTGTTCCTCAGCTCGCTCTCGCCGTCGCTGGAGTTGTCACTTTTTATTCTGCTCCACTTCACCCTGGCCGCGTGCTTCACCCTGATTCTGACCCGCTCGCTGGGGATGGGCCGGGCCGCGTCAACCGTGGCCGGATTGAGCTACAGTTTGGGCGGCTTTTTGATGAGTCAGGTGCCCAATCTCAACATTATGACCGGCGCAGTCTGGTTACCGTTGATTTTATTCGGCGTCATCCAAACTACCCGACAACGCCGTTGGGGGGCGGCGATGCTGGCCGGGATTCCGCTGGCTTTACAAATTTTAACAGCCCAGCCTCAAATCGTTTTTTACACGCTGGTAATCATCGTAGGTTACGGAACGTATCGCCTTATCACCGACTTATTCTTGAATAATGTCGATGCCAGAGCCAAGCTCCGGTATGCGCTACACACCGCGTTGCTACTGACGGTCACCATTGTTTGCGGTTTACTGCTGGCCGCTCCGCAATTGCTACCCACGCTCGAACTGCAACAACTCTCCATCCGTTCCCAGGAACGCGGATTGAAATTTCTCACGGAGAATTCCTGGCCGCCCGTGATGGGACTGAACCTGCTACTACCCGGTCTCTTTGGCAACAATGTGGTTGGCTTCAAGGGCGGTGATCCCTTCCAGGAAGTCTTTATTTATATCGGTCTGATACCCCTGCTGCTGGTTTTTTGGAGTGGGGGGCAACGTCAAAAAAGAGAGACAATATTTTTCTGGCTCTTACTACTGGGGACCGTTTCCCTGGCTTTGGGACGGAACACGCCGCTGTACGAGTACGTCATCCAATATCTCCCCGGCTTCGACCTGTTTCGCATTCCCTCGCGTTGGTTGATGGGCGTCAATCTGGCGCTGGCGGTGCTGGCCAGCTTTGGTCTGGAGACCGTGTTGCAAAAGGGTGTGTCTCGCTTATCTCTGGCCACCATCTGGGTGGTCGGCTTGATCCTGCTGCTGGTTCTGGGGCTGATCTGGATTTTCCGGGCCGACCTGCTAATTTGGAACAGCGCCGCCACCGTTGAATTCCGGCGCAAACTGATCGATGCCTTACTCAACAAAGGTTTTGGGCTGGATCCGGTCTACCAGAGCCGCCTGTGGCCGTCGTGGTTGACCGGGTTGAGTACGCCTGCCGTACTGATGGCCGTCAATCTTATGGTTGCTGTCGTCCTGTTTACCCTTTACGCCGCCCACCGTCTCTCCCGTCGCGCCTTTGCCGGGCTGGTCATCATCGCCATCGCTTTTGATTTGATCGCTGCGGGCGGCACAACCATCAATCCCACCAAACCCGCCGCCTGGTGGGACGAGTTATCGGGAGGGGCCCGATACGTACTGGACAACGTGGGCGAAGCGCGAATTTTTCCGCTGGGGATGGGCAGCGAGGCAGCCGCCGTCAGTCACCTGGGTCAATATTTTCCCTCGGCGTACCGGGTGCGGAGCGCGGGCGGGCATGGCTCGTCGCTGCTGCTGGCCCGCTATAACACTTTTTTACACGAGGCCGACCCGGTCCAGGCCATTCAGGTGGTGGGCGCGCGTTATTTACTGACTCTGGGCCAAATGGGCGCCGACGTGGCCGCTACCTATCCTCTGGTCTACAGCGACGAAAATTCGTTTGTCTATGAGAACAAAAATCCGCTGCCGCGCGTCTTTATCGTTCACCAAGCCCTTCAGATTGACCATCCTGACCAAGCCCTGGCTTATTTTCAGACACGGAGCGTCAATCCGCAACAAACCGTCATCCTGGAGTCAGACACGCCCGTGCCCATGCCCGGGTCACCGGCAACTTCAGAAAATACGGCCACTATCAGCGAAGAAAACTCCCAGTTTGTTGAAATAGAGGCCCATTTAGCCGATGACGGCTATCTGGTTCTCCTCGACACGTATTACCCCGATTGGGTTGCCACCGTAGATGAACAGCCAACGCCTATCTACCGGGCCAATTACATTGGCCGGGCCGTCTTTTTGCCGGAGGGCAGCCATATTGTCCGGTTTGAATATAAACCTTTATCATTTCAACTGGGCCTGTGGTTATCGGCGATAGGGCTGGTTATTTTGACCATAACCGCCCTCATTGACCATTGGCCAAAACGCGCGCCAGTTCCCGATTGAGCACCTGGTAACCCGCTTGATTGAGATGCAGCATATCCAGGGCATAATCAGGCTGCGTTAAACCATCATCGGCAACCAAAATAGCGTGGGCATCAAAAATCACCACATCCGGCCCGACCAACGCGTAAAGGTAAGTATTAACTTCCTCAACCGCTGCGACCACTTCCACCGGGCTGTAAAAGAACATCTCCACATCACCCACAGGAAAGATGGTGGTGAGAATGACTTTAGCCCCCAACGCCACTATCTTCATCACCAATTGCTGGATGTTGTATTTACAGGTGGTCACCACCTGCACTCGCTGTTCGGGATAAAATGATAGCATCGCCAGGTCGTTGATCCCGATTTGTACTATCACCACCTGGGGTTGGAGGGACTCAAATGCCTCATCAAAATAGAGCAAGGCCTCGTCCGACATTAGCCCACCGACACCACGATTGATAAAGGTAAATTGAGATATATTTGGGGGCAACCAATCAGCGGCACGGGAGTCGCCAAAAAATACAACAATGGGTTTTTGCATATTGTTTTACCCGGGCAAAAGTTGCGCGGCCAGTTGCAAGCTTTGCTGCTTATAGGATGCGGCCCCGGTGGGATCATTACGCCGCCAGATATGAATGGGGATGTATTTTTGAACTTCGTACAGCAGATAGAATTGATTGCGAATCATCGCCGGAGGCGACTCGTCGCGGGGCCGGCCGTATCCTTCCCAAAACGCGGGAACACTGACCCCGCAATAATCCAGTACGGCAAACTCTATCTCCACATCGCCCCACAAGGCCCGGTCAAAATCCACCAAACCGGTGACGTTACCGGCCCGGTCGATGAGAATATTTTGACTCCAAACGTCCATGTGGAGCAGGCTGGGCGTTACCGGCCGGTTAAAGTGTTCCAGGTGAAGTTCCAACAACTGGCGCATCGTCCGACCTTCCTCTTCCGTGTAACCGCCACAGGCCACCACGTCGTCAAGCAGTTTATGCCACATCACTCGGAAAGCCTGAGCCCAGGAGGATTGTGGTTCCATTGGCTGGTGCGCGCCAAGATACCCGTAATGACCATTAGCCGCAGGCACATCCGCCGCCGTTAGCGCGTGCAGTTGGCGTAAATATTCGCCCACCTGAAAAAAGGCCCGTTGAACCATCGTTCGGGTCAGGCCAGGCGTATCGCTGAGCGGCGTGCCGGGCAAAGCGGCCAGCAGCAGATAGTCCCGGTTAAGCCGCGTCCGGCTGAAATCATAGCCAATGACCTCGGCAACCGGAATGGTAGTTTTGGCTTGAATAAGCGCGTGAAGGTCCGGCTCCTGCCGCATCATGAGTTTCTCGTAGAATAGAAACCCGGCGTCGTCGGGCGGAGCGATACGCAGGACAAAACGCTCTTTATCCGTATTTACCCAATACGAGGAGTTATGTTTGCCGGTTTTGAGGGGTATAAAGGTGAGAGTAACCGGGTCTACCTGAAAATAGGGCAAGACCAGATCGGTCAGCATCGAAATGTCGAAGGTTTCAAAGGGCATGAGACTCTATTTTCTGGATGAACGCGATTTGCCCCGCCGGCGTCTGGTTGATTTTGCTTTTCTGGTGGGGGCAGGCGGCTTGAGGTGGCCGCGCAGCCATTCAACGCCTCCCGGCGTTTGCCGCCATAGTGAAATGTAATTACCCGCATAGGCAATGGCCTCATCCTCGCCACCCCAGGTAATATAAGCCGGACGGCGATTGGGAATTCGTTTGCGTCCGGTGAGGTAGGCAGGGACGTACTCATTAGTTTCCATGGCTTCAGCCAACAATTCTTCTGCTGCCGGGCTGGCACCTTCGCGCCGGAACGTCAATAAAGCCCGACTATAGCACCACTCGGCCATGGCGTCGTCTTCAAATTGGTCAATCAAGGCCTCGGCGTCGGCGTCACGATTTAACGATAACAACAGGTTCAGCAGGCTGTAGCGTATACCCTGATTGTCACCAGGATTCAAACGCAGTAAATCCTGATAATGCTCAAGGGCTTCTTCTTTGCGGCCCAATTCCCATAGAATGTTAGCCAGGCCCTGACGCGCCCGCATGTAAGGCCGCGTTTCCAGCAAACCCCAGAAATAACCCTGGTTTTCTTTGAAATATTTCTTGCCCAACGCTCGTTCACCCGCGGCCACGCCCTGCTGATAATATTCCAAGGCGCGGGCCAGGGTGTCGGCTTCTTCTTCGGCCAGCAACACGTAGGCGTCGGCGCAGTCCGGGGAAATCTCAAGGGCTTCGTGGGCCAAAATAATGCGTCGGGCCGGATTGCGCTCATCCCAGGCCTGATACATCAACTCCTGCGCTTCCTGCATATCTGGATCCGTGAAACCCGACCCGCCCATCATCGCCAGCG
The DNA here is from genome assembly GCA_016926805.1 of Anaerolineae bacterium. Lineage (GTDB taxonomy): Bacteria > Chloroflexota > Anaerolineae > 4572-78 > J111 > JAFGNV01. The sequence goes on along the minus strand of JAFGNV010000181.1, from coordinate 37,109 downwards.
TCCCCTCCATGGCCCGGCGGTCGAATTGAGGCATTTCATCTTCGGCTTCATCCTCATCTGGCCAGTCGAAGAGATCTACCGGGCGCGATTCTGGGGAAATGGTACCGGCCGGGAATTTGACATGGACCTCAACTTCTCCGGCGCGAGCAGGCACGGTAAATTCGACCTCAACCGGCTGGTAGGCATACGGCCGACCGCCCGCTTGTGGATCGGGCTTCAAATAATCGCGCACAAATATCGGGATGGCCCGTAGCGCGGCTTCGTACCACTGCAAATCGGCTTTGGTTGGACGCCGGGCTTTGTCGTTGGGAGTGTAAATAATAGGGATTGGATAGGCCTGGTTGTCGGCAATTTCCCAACCATACTGCTCAATGGCCTCTAAATCCGCAAAGGGAACCTCATTGATGCGGCCAAAAAACAACGAATGGGCGCCGTCCGGCGGAATGGCTTCCATTGGATCGTCCACAAAGCCATAGAGACGCTCGACATCTTCCCAACGTCGATACACGGCCAGGCCATACTCCATACCGGCATTGCCCATTACAATAGCCAGCCGGGGCTGCTGTTCAGGTAACACCCGGATGGCCAATGGGTGTTGGTCGGTCAGTTGTACCCAGGGTTCGGCCCGGTAGAAGTCGGCGGCAGCGGCAAACACCCCGCCGACTAAATCAGTGGTCACGCCCTTCACCGACAGCAGGCCGGGATTTTCCGGCCCGCCTCGCATGTTTTCTTCCATATCAACAATCAACTCGTTCATTTCATCAAAACGAGGATGCACCTGCACCTCGATATTCAACTTTTCCAGGGCAGGTTTGAGGGTCTGGGCCGGAGCGGCCTCCTCAAATTGAACCCGGGCCGGGCGATGCGGTTTTTGCCCGACGTTTTTGGGTGGTTGCTGCATAGCACGCCAGAGTATATCTTGGAGTTGTTCCGGGGCGGGACGCTCAGGAACCAGTTCAAAAAATTGAAGCACCCCACTCTCAATATTTAACACCAGCACGATGTAAGGCCGCCAGGGTTCTTCATCGGGCGGCGTAATCCAGATGCGTAACTGTTGAATCAAAAGATGCCAGGTTTCGGCCTGCTGGGGAAGGTTTTCCGGGGCACGACGCATTTTGCGCGGCATCATTTCCTCCTTTTATGTCTGTTATTCATTCCTCAATCCAATTGCCGGAGTTATCTGCTCGAGCTGACGCTCTAAGGCATCCCGGATAGGTTCGTATTCTTCAACCAACCCGACATTCGGCTGGCGGCGAAATTGATTTTCCAGTGACAATATCGCCGTACGGGCAATTGACAGCAGTAAGTTAATGGTTATTTCCAAATCATCCTGGACCATCTCAAAGGTCAGGGGTCGAAAATCCTGTAGCAGGATGGCAGCATTAATGGTTAATTGACTTATTTCAGCGGCGCTTTCAGGCCAAAACTGCTGATCACTTACGTCTGCTTCAGCTTTCCAGGCAGCAGTACGTTCGATGATTGCTTTGGCGGTCAACTCCCCCCATTCCAGCAATTGGTCTTTGATAGCCGCCATCTGCTCGATACGGTGGCTGACATCCTGCCAGTCCAACTTGTCAACCTGATGATCCAGGCTAATTTGCATGCAGGCTTCACCCAGAGCCACCACTTGAGCCGCTGCCACGGCCATCACCGCAGCCGTCATGGGCTGGTGTTGATCACTCACTGCCAAGATAAATTGACGAACAGTTTGTTCTGCCGCAAACGACTCCATGATTTTTTCTCCGCCTGGTTTAATAACGTGAAAAAAGATGATAACACAGAGCCGGGTAAGCGTCAAAACAAAAAGGGTTGGGCAGTCATTCTCGGTACGTTTCGAGCTGTCCTGTTCCCTATGTTATTCCAAAATCATCGAGAAGATACCAACCATCTATAACAAAGTTGCAATTTTATTCTGGAAAGTGTAAACTATTGGATAGATTTGGACTTTGGAATTCAATAAACCCCAGATCATTTTTAGTTGCCAATCCTCACCAAACAAATTTTTCAGAGTGTTGACACCAAAAAGGAGGCAATAAAAGGTATGGCCCGATATCAAATTCTGTATTGGGAGCATATTCCGTTAGGCGTAAAAGCAACCGACGTAAACGGCACCGTGAGAGAGAATCTCCCGGCCCGTTTTCAGGAGGCTGTTGAGCAGGCGGCCTCCCGTGGCGGACGAACCGGAGCCGCGGCTTACACCTCGATGTTCAAATGGGGGAAGGAACAGGAGCGGGAAGGGTCGGCGGCCGAGGTGGCTGCGGCAATTGCCAAACAGTTGGACGAAACGTGGAACGAGGAAGAAGCCCTGGGCGTGTTTGAAAAAGAGAAGCAGGAAAAGAAAAAATAACCAAAGCAACGGCATCGCATCAAAGAAAAAGGGCGCAGATACGCCCTTTTTTGATTCAGCAAACCCAAAAATCTGTGCTACAATGAGACCCAGAGGCATCAGGAACAATGAATCAACCCACCACCATCCTCAAGGGTGTTGTCGAACGTATTACCTATACCAACCCTGATAACGGCTACACCGTGGCCCGCTTCCACGCCGACCACCGTTTTGGCCTGGTTACCATTGTTGGCGCGCTGGCCAATGTAAACCCGGGCGCGCGTTTGAAACTGGAAGGATATTGGAAGACTCATCCTAAATACGGCGAACAATTTGAGATTGTACGTTACGTGGAAGAAATGCCGGCCACTGTCGAAGGAATCAAACGCTACCTGGGCAGCGGTTTAATCAAAGGCATTGGGCCAATTATGGCCCAACGGATTGCAGAAAAGTTTGGCCCATATACGCTGGAGGTGATCGAGTCCAATATCAACCGGCTGGCCGAAGTGGACGGCATTGGCCCTAAACGGGTCAAGATGATTGCCAGCGCCTGGGACTCCCAAAAGCAGATCAAAGAGATTATGCTTTTTTTACAGAGCCACCAGGTGAGCACCAATCTGGCCGTAAAAATTTACAAGACTTACGGCGATAATTCTATTAGCGTGGTCAAGGATGATCCCTATCGTCTGGCCCGCGACATCTTCGGCATCGGTTTTTTAACGGCTGATAAAATCGCCCGTAACGTGGGCATCGAAGCCGACGCGCCGCAACGGATTGCCGCCGGGATCGAATATACTCTCAACCAACTGGCCGACCAGGGCCACGCCTTCGTTCCGCGTGAGCACCTGGTGCCGGAGGCGGCCAAAATTTTGGCGGTCAAACCACAACAGATTGAGGCGCAGCTTGAAGCGTTGCAGCGCGAAGACCGGGTTAAAGTTGAACGGATGGTTCCTTTCCCGTCTGACGAGCCTCCTATCGAAGCCGTCTATCTCAACCCTTTTTATTACGCCGAGGTGGGTGTAGCCCGGCAGATCAGACAATTACTGGTCGCCAAAGAGAGTCGCCTAGCTCCATTTGCCGGGGTTAATTGGGAAAAGGCGTTTAAGTGGCTATTAACTACCCGGAACGATGGCAGCGAATTGGCCGAACGCCAGCGCCAAGCCGTTCAAATGGCTCTGACCCATAAAGTGAGTATCTTGACCGGCGGGCCGGGCACGGGCAAAACGTTTACGGTCCAGTCGATTTTGCACCTGCTCCAGGGAAAAGGGAAAACAGCCCTGTTGGCCGCCCCCACCGGCCGCGCAGCCAAACGGCTGACCGAAAGCACCGGGCACGAAGCCAAAACCATTCACCGTCTGCTGGAGGTCAGCCCCAGCGAGGGATTCAAGTTTCAACGTAACCAGGACAACCCGCTGGAGGGCGACCTGCTCATTCTGGACGAATGTTCGATGATTGATCTGGTGTTGATGAACAACCTGCTCAAGGCGGTTCCACCGGGAGCGCACCTGTTGATGGTGGGCGACGCCGACCAGTTACCCAGCGTGGGGGCGGGCAACGTGCTCCGCGATTTGATTGCCAGTCAGGTGGTGCCAGTCATCCAGTTAGACGTGATTTTCCGCCAGGCCGCCGATAGCACCATCATCACCAACGCGCACCGGATAAATCGGGGGGAAATGCCCCTCTTCCCCAGGCACAAGCAAGATTTCTATTTTTTTGGCCAGGAAGACCCCGAAGCCGCCGCCGACTTGATTGTGGATATTGTGGCCCGGCGCCTTCTGCGCAAATTTGGCATCCCCAGCCAGCACATCCAGGTGCTCAGCCCGATGCACCGGGGTGTGGTTGGCGCGCGAACCCTCAACGAAAAATTGCAGACCCGGCTCAATCCGTTGCGTTACGACCGGCCCGAATATCGGAGTGGTAGCCGGGTGTTTCGAGTGGGCGACCGGGTGCTGCAACTACGCAACAATTACGATAAAGACATTTTCAACGGCGATGTAGGCCACATTGAAAACATCGATTTGGAAGAAGGTGAAATTCGGGTAGAATTCGAGGGACGCAGCGTGGTTTATGAGTTGAGCGACCTGGACGAACTGACTCTGGCCTACGCCATGAGCGTCCACAAAAGCCAGGGCAGCGAATACCAGGTAGTGGTACTACCGATGCTCACCCAGCACTACATGATGCTGCAACGCAATTTGATTTACACCGCCATCACCCGGGCTAAAGAAATGGTGGTGATTGTGGGTACCCGCAAAGCCATTGCCATGGCGGTTAAAAACGACAAAATTGCGGCCCGCTGGTCGGCCCTGAAAGAGCGGTTGAGACAGACTTGACAATTATGGAAAGGTTTCTGCGATGAGTAAAAAGAAAAAACAGAAAAAATCCAACATTCCCATCCAAACTCTGGCCCGTCCCCGGTTGGAAAAAATTTTGACTCGCTACCAGCAGGGCGAACTGGATGGAGACGAGTATATCGCTGCCATTGAAACCCTCATAACCGAAATCAGCCGTGAAGCCATTCTGGAGGCGTTGATCGGTTTATTGGATGGGGCCGATAACGAACGCAAAGACGCCCTCATGGTGGCTATCCCCAAACTGGGCGACGAAACCAGCACCAAACATTTGTGGCAACTGGTTCGTCGGTCCAAATTATCAATGGGCGCAAAAATGACAGCCCTAGTCATTCTCAAACAAATGGGCGAAGACGTTGACCTGGATAATCCCGGCGAATATTTCTCCTGGCGCGACATCAAACAGGCTGACCTGGATGAAGTTGCCAGTATGGGCCGGTTTGGGTTACACGCCATCATCAAAGAGTTACAAAAAATGGATAACCCCGACGACGTGGAAGCCATAATGTTCCAATTTGAAGACATCACCAAGGCCGGGGGGGCAGACGCTATCCAGGTCATCGCTGAAGACCTGATCAAGATGGGTGATGCCGCCGCTGCCGATATGCTGGCCGCAATTGCGGCAACTACAACTTACGCCAACATCCGTAAAACAGCCCGAAAGGGATTGTTGAAATTGTCGGGGCAAAATGTCTTTCCCCAAACCGCGTCCATCAAAGCCTTGCTAGAAGAGCGCTTTTACGCCGCCTACTGCACCGATCCGGCTCATCCCTGGCAGCAACAGATCGCCATTCTATTTGAGCGGGGCTCCAACCTGGTTCAGGCGCTGGTCTTTTTACTGGATTTTGGCCACCCCTGGCAGGGAGCCATCAAAGACTTTTTCCCCACCCACAGTATGACCCCTCGCCAATTTCAGCGAGAGTTTATTGACAGCGCAAACCGGCACGAGGTTGAACAACGACAGGTACCCTACCACCGTGCCCGAAAATTCATCTTGGACGCGTTGGAAGCCAACCGCAAATACAAGGTCAAACTTCCCCCGGAATATCATCAATTCCAGGCTATGGTTGAGCGGCGCATCGTTGACCCCTCGCCGCAAACCCTGGCTTACGCCGCCGAAGTAGACGCCCAAACCGAAGACGAATGGGGCGAACTGACGGGAGAACCGATCCGCGGCCTGGAAATTATCGGCCCAAAAGGTGAACGAATGCCGGTAATGGCGTTGGGAGACCCGAATGACGATGTTTTTGAAGACGAGATTGACGATTTTAACGGTCTACTGGCAGAAGTGGCCGATTACTACGATGGTCTCCAGAACAAATTGGATGAACACGGTGAGTATATTTTGCCTTACGATTGGCTGGTGGATTACCTCAACGCCCGCTACGAACAAGGCATTGAAGTGGATGAGTTAAACGACTATTGGCTGGATTTGTCCGATTTTCTGTCCTACCTGGATGAAGGCTATGATACGCCCCCAACCCTGGCCGACATTCAGGGCTATCATCTGAGCGAGTTCATTACTGAATTTTGGGACGACAACATTGAAGAAGAGCTTTCACCGGAAGAAAGGGGGGAAGTTGTGAACGCCATTTGCGATTTGTACAACTACCTGGCCGAGCAAAAACATCTTCTCGCCAAAGTAGCCAGACGAGTGAGCGAAGCCGCCGAAAGCATCTTCGAAAAACCCGGCCAATTAACCCCCATCCCCAGATTGGAGTCATAATGTGTTATCTTTTGAACAGAAACTGCAAAATTACGCCGAGTTAACAGTTAAGGTGGGCGTCGGCCTGCAAGCCGGGCAACGCCTGCTGGTTCGCGCCCCGGTTGAAGCCGCCTCCCTGGTCCGCCTGATTGTCGCCAGCGCCTACCGGGCCGGGGCCAGGCTGGTTGACGTGATGTGGTTAGATGACGCCCTCACCCTGGCCCGCTTTCAATACGCGCCGCGTGATTCATTTGAGGAATATCCCGCCTGGCGCACCGAAACCATGGCCAAACTTGCCAAACAAGGCGATGCCTCGCTGGCCATTCACGCGGTTGACCCGGACCTGCTCAAGGACCAGGACCCAGAGTTGGTGGCGTTGGCCCAACGTATCCACGATGAACACATGTTGCCGTTTCGCCGCCAGATCATGGCCGACGCAACCAACTGGTGTCTCATTTCGCTGCCCGTTGCCGGTTGGGCCGCCAAAATATTCCCCAATGATCCGCCGGACGAACAGATGTCAAAACTTTGGGAAATCATTTTTAAGGTTTGCCGCATCGACCGGCCCGATCCGATGGCCGCCTGGCAGGAACACCTGACCACCCTCAAAGCAAAAACAGATTACCTGAACGCCAAACACTACACGGCCCTCAAATATACCGCGCCGGGTACGGACTTCACCGTTGGGCTGCCAGCCAACCATCTCTGGAAAAGTGGTCAGAGCGTTAGCCAACATAGCATTGTGTTTGTGGTCAATATTCCTACTGAAGAAATCTTCACGATGCCTCATCGAGATAAGGCCGAGGGAGTGGTAAGCAGCGCCAAACCCCTGAGCCACGCCGGGATACTGATTGAAGATTTCAGCCTGACCTTTGAAAATGGGCGCATCACCAAAGTGACCGCAAAAAAGGGCGAAGCCGTTCTCAAGAAGTTGATTGAAAGCGACGAGGGGGCTGCCCGGCTGGGTGAGGTCGCCCTGGTGCCGCACAGTTCGCCCATTTCCCAATCGGGGCTGTTATTCTACAACACCCTGTACGACGAAAACGCCGCCAACCATCTGGCCCTGGGTCGAGCCTATCGTTGCTCTCTAAAAAACGGTCTTCTTATGTCCGACGAGGAATTTGCCAAAGCTGGCGGCAACGACAGTCTGATCCATGTTGATTTTATGATTGGTTCGGCTCACATGGATGTTGACGGAATCACTTCGGACGGCGCCATCGAGCCAATAATGCGGGCCGGCGAATGGACCTTTTGACAAAATGAACCAAAATTTCTTGGGGAGAAGAATCTATGACCATCCGTGAGAATTGGGACCTTGAATCAATCTTTGCGGGCGGGAGCCAATCGGCAACGTTGGCCGGATTCCTGGCGGAATTGGCCACAGACCTGACCGAATATAAAGTGTCGGACATCCCCACCCCGTTAGCCGAGCCGGTGCAGCCGGCGTGGGTCGAAAGAATCGACGCGCTCCACGAGTTGGGCGCCCGACTGAGACAGGCCGGTTCCTTCATCAGTTGCCTCATTTCGCAGGATGTCAAAGACGATAAAGCCTTGCAACTGATGGCCCACATAGACCAACTGGGCGCGAATCTGGGCAATCTCTGGACGCAATTGGGCGCGATCTTTGCCCAACAAGACGACGCGGCCTGGAACAGACTGCTGACCAACACGTCGCTTAAAGCCGTGGCCTTTAACCTTAACGAACAGCGCGAACTGGCCCGTCAGAAAATGTCTCCCCAAATGGAGAGCCTGGCCAACGATCTGGCCACCGACGGCTACCATGCCTGGGATCGACTCTACGGCATTGTCAGCGGCGACGAAGAGGTGGATTTTCAGGGCCAGCCCCTGTCTTTGGGTCAACTACAAAACAAATACGAAGACGACCCCGACCGTGAGACTCGCCGCCAGGCTTTTGAATTGTACGAAACCACCTGGCGCAAAATTGCCAAGGTCTGCGCCCAGGCGCTCAACAATCAGGCCGGGTTTCGCCTGGCCCTCTACAAACACCGCGGCTGGGACTCGGTGCTCAAAGAACCGCTGCTCAACAACCGCTTTACGTTAGAGACATTGGAGGCAATGTGGCAGGTGATTGAAGCCAAAAACGGCAAATTGCTCGACTACTTTGCCGCCAAGGCCAAACTTTTTGGCGTGGAACGCCTGAGCTGGTACGATGTCTACGCGCCGGTGGGCAAAACCAGCAAAACCTTCAGCTACGCCGAAGCCGCCGATTTTGTGGTAGACAACATTCGCCGCTTCAACCCCGATATTGCCGATTTTTGCCGCATGGCCATCGACCGGCGGTGGGTGGAAGCCGAAGACCGTTCCGGCAAACGGGCCGGCGCGTTTTGTACCGGCTTTCCATTAATTGACCAATCGCGCGTTTTTATGACCTACAACGGCAGCTTCAACGGTATCCGCACCCTGGCCCACGAGCTGGGTCATGGTTACCACAGTTGGGTGATGCGCGACCTGCCCTACGGCGCGCGCCGTTATACCATGAGCGTGGCCGAAACGGCCAGCACCTTCAACGAGTCGGTGGTCAACGCTGCCAGCCTCCGCGCCGCCGCCGACAACCGGGAACGGCTGAGCCTGCTGGCGGCCCGGCTCAACGATGCCGCCGCCTTTTTGATGAACATCCGCGCCCGCTTTATTTTTGAAACCACTTTTTTCGAGCAGCGCGCCCAAAAAGCCCTCAGCGTTGACGAGCTATCCGAGTTGATGCTTCTGGCCCAAAAAACCGCCTTCAAAGATGGCCTGGCCGACTACCACCCCCTCTTCTGGGCTTCCAAGCTGCACTTTTACATCACCGACGCGCCCTTTTACAACTTTCCCTACACCTTTGGCTATCTGTTCAGCAACGGCGTTTACGCCCAGGCCCTGGCCGAAGGCCCGGCTTTTAAGGACCGCTATATTGCTTTGTTGCGCGACACCGGCTCGATGAACACCGAAGACCTGGCCCAAACCCATCTGGGCGTTGACCTGACCAAGCCCGAATTTTGGGAAACCGCCGTTGACCGGGTGCTGGCCGATGTAGATGAGTTTGTGAGATTGGCGGATAATGAATAAGAATGATTTACCTTTGAACCAAATCCTGCCGGGAGACTGTGTTGAGATTCTCGATGCTTTACCGGAAAAATCGGTTGATTTGATTTTTGCCGACCCGCCCTACAATCTACAACTCCAGCAAGAGTTATGGCGCCCCAATATGACCAAAGTGGACGCGGTGGACGATGCCTGGGATCAATTCGGCAGTTTCCAGGCGTACGACGAATTCAGCCGAAACTGGCTAACAGCCTGCCGGCGGGTTTTGAAAGATAACGGCACAATCTGGGTCATCGGCTCTTACCACAATATTTATCGAATCGGCGCAATCATGCAGGATTTGGGGTACTGGTTTCTAAACGACATCGTCTGGATAAAAACAAATCCCATGCCCAATTTTCGCGGGGTGCGCTTCACCAACGCCCACGAGACGTTGCTCTGGGCCAGCAAAGCCAAAGGAGCCAGGTATACTTTTAATCACCACGCCATGAAAGCTTTGAATGACGACAAACAAATGCGCAGCGATTGGCTGATGCCAATATGCTCCGGTTCAGAACGAATCAAACTCAACGACAAAAAAGCTCACTCCACCCAAAAACCGGAAGCCCTCCTGTACCGCGTTATTCTCTCGTCCAGCAAACCGGGCGACGTGGTGTTAGACCCCTTCTTTGGCAGCGGCACCACCGGGGCCGTGGCTAAAAGGTTACACCGCCAATGGATAGGCATTGAAAGAGAAGAACTTTATGTCAAAATCGCCCAAACCAGAATAGATAATGTTATCCCAGAATTGTTTGTGGATGAGGTTTTTGATGTGGGTGATAAAAAACGCCAGGCCCCTCGCATTCCGTTTGGCAGTTTGCTGGAAAACAACCTGCTTACACCGGGTCAGCTTTTGTTTTTCCAAAACAACCGTTCCCAGGTAGCGCGGGTAAAACCGGATGGCAAACTGGTAGGCAATGGCTTTGAAGGGTCAATTCATCAAGCCGGAAAATATCTCATGAACGGCAGCCCCTGTAACGGCTGGCAGCATTGGTATTTTGAAGGCGAAGATGGGCAACTGCATCCCCTTGATGAACTGCGAGAGATGATTCGAAAAAACCTTGATATTGAGTAAAAAACTCATGCCCAAAAATTTCCTAAAAGAACTCGAAGATCGTTTTCTGCGCTACGTCCAAATTGACACCCAGAGCAAGGAAAATTCGGACGAAACCCCCAGCACCGCCAAACAGTTCGATTTGTTGCGCCTGCTGGTCAATGAACTGATAGACCTGGGAGCCAAAGACGTGGCCCTGACCGATACCGGCTATGCGCTGGCCACCATTCCGGCGACCGTCCCTACCGGCGACATTCCTACGGTGGCCTTTTTTGCTCACGTTGACACGGCTCCGGCCTATAACGGCGCCAATGTGAAACCCATCATCCATCGGAACTACGACGGTGCGCCCATCACCTTTTGCCATAATCCTGATTTGGTTTTGGCTGAGGATGACTTTACCTATCTCCAAACCAAACACGGCGACGACATCGTCACGGCCAGCGGCGACACCCTGCTGGGAGCCGACGACAAGGCCGGGGTCGCCATTATTATGACCATGGCCGCTCACCTGCTGGCCAATCCCGAGATTCCCCATGGCGAGATTCGGATCTGCTTTAATCCAGATGAGGAAGTGGGTCGTGGCGTGGTCAACTTAGAATTAGAGGAACTGGGGGCCAACGTGGCTTACACCCTGGACGGCGCTCAACTGGGCGAGGTTTGCTACGAAACCTTTTCCGCCGACAAGGCCACCATCACCGTCACCGGCGTCTCCATCCATCCCGGCGAGGCCAAAGACAAAATGGTCAATGCCTTGCACCTGGCCGCCAAAATTGCCGACGCCCTGCCCCAGGACCATTGCTCGCCGGAAACCACGGCAGAACACGAAGGATTCATCCACCTTTGCGAAATGCAGGGATCAACAGCCCAGGCCGCGTTGCATATAATTTTACGTGATTTTGAATTGGACGGCCTGGCCGCGCACGGCGAACGGGTACAATCCATTTGCCAGCAGGTGCAGGCCGGCGAACCCCGCGCCAAAATCGAATGTGCTATTACGCCCCAATACCGCAATATGCGTTACTGGCTGGAAAAAGACAAACGCCCGGTAGAACTGGCTGCCGAGGCCATCGAGCAGATGGGCCTGGAACCCGTTTACCGTCCCATTCGCGGCGGCACCGACGGCTCCAAACTCACCGAGCGGGGCCTGCCCTGCCCCAACCTCTTTACCGGCATGCAGAATCTGCACGGCCCGTTGGAATACATCAGCTTGCAGGATATGGCCGCCTCGGTGCAGATGTGCCTGAATCTGGCCCAACTCTGGGCCGAAAAGGGGCAGGGGTATCAGGGCTGGCGGGAGTAAATTCAACGAGCATCAGTAATTCTTCAAGATGAGGGGCCGGTAACGTGCTTGCCCCCGCCCCCCCATTATGGCCCAGAGTTGGACGGCAGCTCCTCTACCCGGACCGTCAAGTCAACCAAGAAACGGCTGTCGCCAATCGTGTACTCACCCGGAATCAGGTCGGCGGCCCGCCGGGGAAGCTGGCCGTGGAAAATCGTATCGGATGCGCCGTCCCCATCCGCATCCCGGATCTCGGCCCAGATGCTCACATCATCATCCGGCCCCAACTCAACTATTATTGAGGGGATATAGGGGCACGCGAGCTGATCTTGGCGGCGGCGACTAAGCCCATTCCTGCTGTCCACACAATTCTCGATCAGGTTCGCCATGCTGTAACTGGAGTTGGGATTCAAACACTGGCCCGTGACGGTGTTACAGTCCACCCCACGCGTGCACGCACGGCGCTGCCCATAGACGGTGTTAAGCTCAAAACTGCTATCATTGACCCCGAACCGGCCGTAAATCGGGCCGGCTTGATTGGGCCAGCACAAACTCGAATCCGGGTCCGCCGGAAAGTTATGGGTCTGGAGTTGTGAGAACGTAACAAGTATCCGGCGCAGGCACGGCGGGCCCTCCAGAACCAGGCTATTGCTACGCGGCGATTCCCGGTTGGGAACGGGCGTGGGGCCTTCAAATGTCGTCATCTGGAACTCGAGCCTTTCACCACAGGCAGGGTCTTGCAGGTGGCTGGGCAGTTCCCAGGAGCGCTGGTCAGGACGAAAGGCTCGATAATAGCTGCCATTGACGTACAGCCTGAAGCCGTTAATCATGGACTCGTCTCCCTCCCAGCGCCAGGTGAGCGCCCGCAGCCAGGGATCGCCGCCGCCCGGCGGACCAACCTCGGTGAGCTGCAGCAGCGGTGGGGCAAAGGCTACAGCCTCGCACGAATCGGCGCAGAGGCGATACTTGACCTGGAAGGAATGTCCCTCATCTCCCCCGGTGATCGGCGGCGAGGTGAGCACGTCGCCGTTCCAATCCTCACGGTTATGCAAGGCAGTAAAGGAACCCAGGTCCCAAATGGTCCCCCATGCCCCGGCCTCGGGCAAACCTCCTCCCGGTGATTCTTCTGTCTCCCAGAGGTAGATATTGGAAGCTCCACACTCCACCTGCACCTGCAAGGGCTGACCCTCGGCCACTGGCACAACCCGGCTGTTTATACCCCCCAGTTGCCCGGCGATGTCCCACTGTCTCTCGTCCAGCGGCTCAAAGCTGTGGCGCTCCACATCCCCGCCGGCCAGGCTGGCGTAGCACCAGACCTCGTCATAGTCTTGATTGACCGTGAACTCCAGGGCCTCGAACTCTACGGGGTGCAGGATAATGACGTCATCCCCCAAATCGAACAAACCGCCGGGCGGCCAGGGTTCGAGGTCCCCCAACCCCCCAAGCTCAGGAATTGGACAGCCGCTGGGGGCAGGGCCAGGCTCGTCGGGGCACTCATCTACGTTATTGGGGATGCCGTCGCCATCGTCGTCGTCGCCTCCACCTCCAGGTCCAGGACCCGGACAGCCGCCAGGGGCAGGGCCAGGCTCGTGAGGGCAGGCGTCGTCCCTATCGCGCACCCCGTCGCCGTCGCTATCGGGGCAGCCGCCAAGCCCGGGCAGGCCTGGCTCATCAGGACAGGCATCATCTCTATCACGCACCCCGTCACCGTCACTGTCGGGGCAACCGGCGTGCTCGGACAAACCGGCCTCATCAGGGCAGTCGTCGTCCGCATCAACCAGACCATCGCCGTCCCGGTCGCCCGGCGCCGGACAGCCGCTTTGCTCGGACGAACCGGCCTCATCAGGACAGTCGTCGTCCGCATCAACCACGCCGTCGCCATCCCGGTCTCCTGGCGGTGGACAGCCATCGTGTTCGGGCAGACCGGCTTCTTCGGGGCAGGCGTCTTCACTATTTCGCAGGCCGTCCTCATCGGTGTCGGGACAACCCTCGGTCAGGGACGAACCGACCTCCTCGGGGCAGGCGTCGGCCTCATCGAGCACCCCATCACCATCCTGATCCTGCTCGCCGGGCACGGGACAGCCGCCAGCTTCGGACAGGCCCGCCTCGTCAGGGCAGGTGTCAGCTTCATTCGGGATACCGTCGCCATCACTATCGGGGCAGCCGTCAGTCTCCTCCCAGCCAGCTTCATCAGGGCAGGCGTCGGCCTCATCAAGCACCCCGTCGTCGTCCCGGTCTGCTTCCGCAGTGGCCTCCACGTTGACCGAAGCCTGGCCGTGCCGCCCCTGGGCGTTGAAAGCCCGGGCAATCAGGGTGTGAGGGCCGGGGGAAGAGGGTCGCCAGCGAACCAGCAGGGGGAAGGGGGAGGTGCCTCCAGGCAGGGCGCTGGCCTGGGATTCCTGCAACTGGCCGTCCACCCATAACTCGACGCGGGTCACCTTGCCTTCATCGCGGGCGATGGAGTGAACGGTCAGCTCCTGTCCCACCTCTACCTGCTCCCCCTGGCGGGGCGAGTTGATCAACACCAGCGGCCTCGTCTCCTCTCTGGGCCACAGAAAGTAGATTAAAGCGGCTGCGGCCAGCAGGAAGGCCAGGGCCAGCAAGGCAAGGATAGGAATCAGGATTTTGCCGCGCTTTTTCGCTGGCTGCGGGGCAGGGTAGCCCGGAGGTGGGGCAGCGGGAGGCGTAGGGACAGGGAGCGGTGGTCTGGCGCTTTTGAGCGTGACCGCCTCACCCACCGCCACCGGCGCGGCCTGGAAATCAAAAGTTATCGACGAGCCTAGGCCGATGACGTCGCCGCTTTGCAGCGCCCGGGCCGCCATAAGACGCACGCCGTTGACAAACGTGCCATTGGCGCTGTCCAGGTCTTGGATCACAAACTGGCGGCCATCCCAGTTCAAGGTGGCGTGGCGGCGAGAAACCTGGGAATCGTTGATCACGAGATCGTTACTGGCCTCACGCCCTATCGTGATTGTTGGTCCGGCCAGGGAAAAGCTTTGGCCCGGCTGCGGGCCTTGACGCATGACCAGATTAACCGCAGGCGGTTGAGAGCCTGTTGGGGAATAAGTTGTTGTCATTGGGCAAACCTCCTATTTTTTCTCTGGTGGCAATTGTCTGCTACCCCATCTTAATCCATGGGGAGCGAGAACTCGAGCCACGAAGACCAATCGCTATAGTTGCCGGCGCCATCTTGGGCGCGTACTCTCCAGCGGTAGTAGGGGCCGCACTCTACCTCCACTTTATACTCCTCACCACTTACCGGTCCCCAGCCGCCCGCTGTCTGCCAATCCTGTTTCACTTTCATCTCTCGCTTGATGTAGTAACCGGCGATGCCGCTTTCGTCGCTCACCGCGCTCCAGCGCAGCATAACGTCGGCAAAGCAGTCCGGGAGATTACCTTGCGGTTTGAGCGGCGTCGGCACTGGCGGCGGCGTAGTGTCGACCGGAATTTCCACATTGATGGTCAGACTTTTGTCTACATTGCCGCCCGGCGCTTCCACGTGCAGGTTGTAGGTGGTTGTACTTTTGGGGCAAACCTGCTGGCTGCCGTGTCCTGTCACGCCTTGATCATTGATGTAGACGGCGGTTGCGTTCTCCACATCCCAGCGGATGGTGAGACACTCCCCCTGCTCGATGGTTACCTGGCCCTCCGGCTGGAGACTCACCGTGGGCGGCGGGGGCGGGGCTGCCACATTGATGGTCAGGCTTTTATCTACATTGCCGCCGGGCGCTTCTACGTGCAGGTTATAGGTGGTTGTGCTGGTGGGGCAGACCTGCTGGCTGCCGTGCCCTGCCACGTCCTGACCGTTAATATAGACGGCGGTTGCGTTCTCCACATCCCAGCGGACGGTGAGACACTCTCCCTGCTCGATGGTTACCTGGCCCTCCGGCTGAAGGCTCACCGCGGGCGGCGGGGGTGGGGCTGCCACGTTGATGGTCAGGCTCCTATCCACATTGCCGCCGGGCGCTTCCACTTGCAGGTTGTAGGTGCTCGTGCTTGCAGGGCAAACCTGCTGGCTGCCGCGTTCGGCAACGACCTCGTTGTCCAACAAAACAGTCGTGGCGTTCTCCACTTCCCAGCGGAGCGTGGTGCACTCCCCCTGCTCCAGGGAAAGGTCGTCGGCGGTGAAACTCACCTGGGGCGGTAGTGCTGGCTCCTCAGTTGGCTCTGCCGCAGGTTCCTCGGTTGGTTCTTCAGTTGGCTCTAGCGTAGGCTCTTCGGTCGGCTCTGCCACAGGTTCTTCGGTGGGTTCTTCTACGATAGGCTCCTCGATTGGCTCTGCCGTAGGCTCTTCGGTAGGTTTTAGCGCAATCTCGCCCCCCACCCTGACCATGACCTTAGCCGGTTTGCTGGCTTCACCGGCTGTGTCGTAGGTTACCACTTCCAGGGTATAGCGGCCCTCTTTCTCCGGGCGCCATTCTTGCGTGACCTTGCTGAAGGAAGCTCCCGGTTGCACCGGGGGATCGCGCCGGTAGGCTTCCCCGTTCACCAAAAGCAACACCTCGGCCACACCCTCCCGCGCGTAGGCGTGGGACATCACGGACACAGAGTCGCCGGTGGGCACGCTGAACCCGTTCCGGGGGAAATCAATCCAGGCCCGGGGACCGCTCTCCACCTCCTCCGCACAGGAAACCAGCCCCGCCGCCAAAACGCAAAGGAGCAAGAGCAGGCCCCATCTTCGAAACAAATATGGTGTATTCATTTTTTGCCTCCTTATCAATGAGGATTATTCCAATTCTATGTTAACACAGGACTGAACAATAGTACAATGCCTCAGGGAGCAGGGAGTATTTCACCAGACTCGCAGTGACAACTTAGCGATTCTTCACAACAATGGGCAAAAAGACACCTGTATCATCAGCCGCACTCGTACACCCTTCAATGTTAAATGTCGTGGAACCGCTCATGCCCTCATTCCAAACCACCAGCCCGTACACCCCGGTAGAAGGCGCGATATAGTCAATTGACACGCTGTCTCCCCCGCCGGAAGCGACTGCATTGGCTAAGGCGTCGTCGCGGTTGTAGTAGTCGTCGTCAGGCCCAAAGACGGCTACCCCCAGCCGGGCATCGCCGCTGGTAGGGACTACGGAAATACAGTTATAACTCTCTGCCGTTTCATAGATAGACCAGATGCGAATGACGCTGTCGGTATCCATCGTATATGGCCCATACGAGTCGTCGGGGTCTATGCCGCTGCCAAAATAGCTCGTCCGTTGGGTATATTCAATCCGGTAGTCGCCTGTGTAAAAGAATTCGCTCGTGTAAGAGTCGGCGAAGTAGACAAGGGGGTAGTGCGGGTTCGCGGGGGCATCCTGGTTGACCACGATAAAGCTGACGTTTCCCGAACCGGGGGATGAGCTTTCCTGTTTCGAGTTGAGGTGGTATGTTGAAGATGTATGCAGATCCAGGTTATAGTTAAGCTTGCCGCCACTCATCCGGGTGCCCACCGCCCACCACAGGGAATAAGCGGGGGTGGCATAATAATCCGGCGACGGTACCCGTCGCCGGACAGGCGACTGGTTACTCAGCGCTCGCGGCCCATCGGTGTAATTAACGATCAGCAGTGGATTGGCGTCAGGGATTGCGGTTTGTTGGGAAGCAAATTGTTTTATCTCAGCCCCCGTTTCCGTCTGATACTTTAGAAGAAAGCCGGCAGGATAGTGACCGTAGGTGAGGGGCGGATAGACCATGAGATAAGTACGCCACAGCGCCACCGTGTCTCGCACGTCGATACTGCCAAACGTTTTGTAGCCGGGGGTACTATTGACCCAGCCCAGCGCCACCAGCTCATCATAATCGCCGCCGGGTGTGTCCCACCAAGTAGAGCCGGTAGCTTGGCTGTACGTGGCTTCAATGTCCCAAGGGGTGCTTATTCTGTACATTTCCACAAACTGGCTGCTGCCGTCGCCCCAGTGATCTGCCAGATAGAGCTGAACCCGGCCATCGTCATCAGAATCGTCATCTAATAGGGCGTAAGCCGGGATAGGCCAAGACGGCGCCCCCCACCAGTCCCACCAGTTCAGCAGCGTTCTGTAGCCCCCGCCAACCCAAAGTTCAGGAGAAAGGCCCCCCGGCCCAGAGACGACGGAGAAGGAGGTGTCGTCGTAAGGTGCCGTAAAAATGGCGGTGGGATCAAGTACGAGGGGATAATGTCGTTCCGGGGCCAGCAGCCAGGCTGCCGGAGTGCGCCAGGCCAGCCGCAGGCTATTTCCCTCTCGCCATACTGCGTAACTCCCCCTGGCCATCTCCCGACGATTCCCGGCTTCGTAGGCCAGCGGCGCCTTCAGCATCAGCAACGGGTGGCCCTGGCTATCCCGCACCTCAATAGCGTCGCCGGTTGTAAAGTTTCCTGGCTGCACTGCGCCGTTGGCATAGAGAGACAATCCGTCCGGCAGCTCCAGGGCCATCACATAGTCCAGCATAATCTCCCCACTCAACCCACCAGCCGGAGCGCGAGGCGGACTCAATAGAGTTAGTTGGTGCTGCAAACCGTTGGGAATAACCCGGTACAATTCGTTCACCCCGGGCATAACGTCCTGGTAAGTGAGGGTATCCCCTTGTGCCTGCCCGGCCACCGGCTGTATCGCCGCCAGGTTATCCAGGTGCCCGGCTGCGTCGGCGTAACGCCAGGCTACCGGCACCCAACTCAGGGAAACATCTACCGGCGGCAGGGTTTTATCTGTTGCCCCCCACAGCGCTCCACTTTCAGCCTCGTAGAGATAGACCCGGCCGGCCACGCTGGCCAGGCCGCCACTGTGCAACGGTAGATAGGTCTTTAAGCCGTTGGTTTCCACCGCATAGCCGCCCTTGTTCTGCGGGCGCAGCGTGGTGTCTATCTCCTGCCATTTTCCCTGGGCATCGCGGTAGTGAATCGGGGCGGAGCCAATCTGGGCCTGGTATCGCCCGTGGCCCAGGTAGACGTGTTTGCTCGTTGCGGTGCGTCTAGCCACGGCTTCGGCCCCTACGCGCAGTTCTTCTGTCGGTTCTTGGGCCGCTACAACACCTATGCCCAGAAACATCAGAACAACCGCAATAGTTAAGCTGGTGATAATAGGTTTACACTTCATTGCTTTGCCCCTTCTTTAATATTAATCAACAATTACCGTATCCTCTCAATATGTAGGGGTGCACCCTTGTGGTCGCCCAGTTACGGGCAGGCACAAGGCCATGCCCCTACCACGAATTATTTATTGAGAAGATACCGATACCTAATTACCCCCAAAAAGAGTCACTGATTTTTCAAAACAACGGGCAGGTAAATGCCTGCCCCGGCCCGTTCGTCTGCGCCGATGTCGGGGGAAGAATCTCGCGACTCGCCGTCGATGTCGGTGATCACGCCCGCATTGACCCCGGCATCAATGGCCGGGGAGTCGGCTTGCAGGTGATATGTTCCGTCCAACAGCGGGTCTTGCCCCGTAATAGGATTGGTGTTGACAATACTTGCCCCACTGGTGTCGGTATCGTTGGCGTAAAAAAGGGTGTGGTAGAGACTGGCAATGCTACCGCTAACCACAATGATGCCGTAGGTGTGGCTGTAAATCAGGTTGTTGGTCAGCACCAGGCTCACGTAGGGATCGTTGACGTGGATCGCGCTGCGGCCCTCGCCGGAACCCTGGTTGTTGGCGGCAAAGGTGTTGTGCAACAGCGTGCCGGTAACCGGATTAGAGGAGTCGGTCTCAAAGTCCATCCCGCCGCCCTGGTAGCTGGCAACGTTACCGGCCACGATGTTGTTGGTCATAGTAAAGTTAGTATTGCGCATCACGTGGAAACCACCCCCCCATCCCCAGCTTGTATAGAGGCTGGCGGTATTGCTGAGTACCCGGTTGGCGTTGATGGTTATATCTTGGCCCCCAACATCTAGGCCGCCGCCATAGCCGTTACCTGCCGGTGTACCGGCAGAACCGACATTACCCTGGATTGTATTGCTGACAACCGTCAGGCTGTGGCAGGCCGAAGTTTTTATTCCACCACCTTGACCATTGGCCAGGACACCGGCGGTATTGTACCGCACAATGTTGCCGCTAAGCACAGTATTGTTGCTATTATCACAATGGATACCGCCTCCCTCGGCTCCAAGCCAGGGAGACAGCCCGGGCGAGGCCACGTTGTGCTCAACCCGGTTGCCATCAATGATAATCCCTGCGGAGTCGCGCAGGGCAATGCCGCCGCCATAGCCCTCGCCGCCGGTAATGGCAGCCGTGTTGCTGAGCACAACATTGTTAATTACCTGTACCGCAGGCGCATTACGCATAAAGATTCCGCCGCCCCAGCCAAAGTAGGATGTGTTGGCGACGTTGGAAATCACCTGGTTGCCCGAAATGACCGTCACGCCTGACGGATACGCCACATAAATGCCACCACCGCCATATAAAGAAGGGCCGGTGCCGGTATAAGCTACATTGTTGCTGATGATATTGCCGGCAATGATGGGGGTAGCATCATCGCTATAGATACCGCCGCCCCGGCCATTGTTAATAAGGGCGTTGGAAGCATTGCCGCCCGTAACCCACAGCCCTTCGATGGTGGGGGTGATGTTGCCGCTGCTGCCGTCAATGTAGATACCCCGCCCGTTCCCTTGAGCGTCCACCACCGTCGGCTGGGTGAGGGGGAAGGATTGTTGGAAGCCGTTATCGTAGCCCCCCCGGATGGTGACCGTTTTGCTGATGTAGATCACCTGCCTCGCCCCGCCCTGGAGATGAACACCGGTGTAGGTTCCCTGCCGCACCCGGATATCGTCGCCGGGGTCGGCGGCGTCAACGGCAGCCTGGATGGTGGTATGACAGTAACCGAAGGCGGACCAGCACGGGCCATAGCCGCTACAGTTGCCCGTAGGCGTAACGCAGTGAGTGCCGGGGTTGGCAATGGCCGGCGTTGGCCCGCGCAGCGGGAATAGCAAAGCCATCGTTGCGGCCAGGGCCGTTACCCAAATTAAAAATAGTTTCAATAAGTTTTTGTGTTTCATTTTGTTCCTCCTGCAACTAATGAAGATTAATTATTTACTTCAGAGGGAGCGAAGAGTCCCCACAGCGTTGTTTGCCCTACGCCCTACGCACCTCCGCCTCACCATCGCCTAACTCGGCCCGCAAAAAAGTTATCAGGGCCTCTAAACTGCCAAACCCCATTTGGCGTTGGCCGGGCAAAACCTCCTCTACCCGAAAACGCCAGCGGGGTGCTTGCCCCGGCTTCACTTCTTCCTCTTGCCAGCAACGCAGCAAGTAGGCGCGAGACAACGGATTCTTCTCCTCTTGCATTACTATTTCCCCTTGAGACTTTTTTGTTATTTTCATCAGACTCATCTTCTGTTATAATGAGGTATAGATGCGGCCAGACTGTTTGGCTACCCCAATAGTCTAACCGATAACGCTTTGACAACTCTTTGATAACTCTTTGACAATGGGTTTGATGAACCTGGAAGGAATTGGGCATGGAGGGCATCGTTTACCTGCGATTTTTGGGACCGGTACAAGTAGAGCGGGAAGGAAAACCGGTGCGCGGCTTCAGATCCCGCAAGGCCCTGGCCCTGCTGGGCTACCTGGCCGCGCAAAAACAGCCTGTTTCCCGCGAGGGCCTGGTAGATCTGTTCTGGGAGGGTATAACAGAAGCGCGGGGCCGGGCCAACCTGAGTTGGGCCTTGAACCACATCTCCTCGCAGTTGCCCGCTTGCCTGCAAACCGAGCGCCACACCGTTCAATTCCAACGGGCCAGCCCATACCGGCTGGACATAGACGTTTTTGCCGAACTGGAAGCGCAGGGTGGAATGACTGCCCTGGCGGCAACCGTGGAACTATACCGGGGAGAATTCCTGGAGGGCCTTTCTCTGGACGGCTGCGTCGAATTCGAACTCTGGCTGGTCAAGGAACGAGAACGATGGCGCCGGCGGGTCGCCCGCGTGCTGGCCCAACTGGTCAGGCAACACAGCGAACGCGGCGAATACGAGCAAGGTCTGCGCTATGCCCAACGACTGCTGGACGTCGAACCCTGGCGAGAAGAAACGCATCGCCAAATGATGCGGTTGCTGGCCTACACCGACCAGCGGAGCGCCGCCCTGGCCCAGTACGAAACATGCTGCCACATTCTGGCCGAAGAACTGGACGTTGCGCCGGCCGCTGAAACAACTAGGTTGTACGAGCAGATTCGCGACGGTCAGTTGGAAATCCCTGTTGCACCCCCTGACCCCTTCCCCCTGCCTGCCTTTCTGTTAGATAAAGAAGAACCACTCGCCAGACCTGTTTTTGTGGCCCGGCAGGCGGAATTGGCTCAACTGGATGAATTTTTAGACAAAGCTCTGGCCGGGCAGGGACAGGTGGTTTTTGTCACCGGCAATGCCGGTCAGGGCAAGACAGCCCTGATCCAGGAATTTGTCCGCCGCGCTCAGGAAACCTATGCAGACCTGGTCGTGGCCGGAGGCAGCGGCAACGCCCACACCGGCCTCGGCGATCCCTACCTGCCCTTCCGCGAGATACTGGGCCTGCTGACCGGCGACGTCCAAACCCGTTGGGCCGCAGGCGCGATGAGCCAAGATCAGGCCCGCCGCCTGTGGCAAACCCTGCCCCTGGCCGCGCCAGCGTTGGTGGAGACAGGTCCCGATCTGATTGACCTCTTTGTGCCCGGCGCAGCCCTGCTCAAGCGGGCGGCAACTGTTGCGCCCGGCGAGACAGACTGGCTACCCCAATTGCAGGAACTCGTAGGGCGCAAAACGGCCTCTCCTCCCGACCCCAGCTTGCAGCAAAGCGCCCTGTTCGAGCAGTACAGCCGGGTGCTGGAGACTCTGGCCCGCCGGAGTTCGCTGCTGTTGGTGTTGGACGATTTGCAGTGGGCCGACGCCGGCTCCACCAGCCTGCTCTTCCACCTGGGCCGGCGCATCGAAAGCAGCCGCATTTTGATCGTGGGCGCCTACCGCCCGGCAGAAGTCACCCTGGGACACCCTGCGCCAGGTTCAAGGCCAGGGGAACGACATCCCCTGGAGCCGGTCGTCAACGAATTCAAACGCCGCTTTGGCTCGATCCTCGTAAACTTGGGCCAGGCTGAGGGCCGGCTCTTTGTGGACGCTCTCCTGGACGCCGAACCCAACCGCCTGGGCCACGCCTTCCGCGAGACTCTCTACCGGCAGACCGGGGGCCATCCCCTTTTCACCGTCGAATTGCTGCAAGGTATGCGAGAGCGGGGAGGCCTGGTGCAGGATGAGACCGGCCAATGGATCGAAGGCCCCGCCTTAGAGTGGGAGACCCTGCCGGCCCGCGTGGAAGCCGTGATCGCGGAACGCATCGGGCGACTGCCGGAACAACTACGGGATGTCCTGACCGTGGCCAGTGTGGAGGGTGAAACTTTTACTGCCGAGGTGATCGCCCGGGTGTTGGCTAGCGGCGAACAGGAAATAATTCATCATTTGAGCAGCAAGTTAGATCGGCAACATCACCTGGTACACGCCCAGGGAATCCGGCGGCTGGACTCCGCCCTGAACGGGACGAAGGGTGGCCAGAGGCTGTCCCTGTATCGTTTTCGGCACATCTTATTTCAAAGGTATCTGTACAATAACGTGGATCAGATAGAACGGGCCCACTTGCACCAGAACGTGGGCACGGCGTTGGAGGCTCTGTACAGGGAAGCAACAGAAGAATTCGCGGCTATCGCGCCGGTTGCAACTGTCGCCGGGCAGTTGGCCCGGCACTTTCAGGAAGCAGGAATTACGGAGAAGGCAGTTAGTTATTTTCGCCGGGGCGGCGAGCGGGCGGCGCGGCTGTCGGCCCACCAGGAAGCGATTGCCCACTTTACCCAGGGGCTGGCGCTCCTGGAGACGCTGCCGGATACGCCTCAACGCATCCGCCTGGAACTGCCCTTGCAACTGGCCCTGGGCGTATCGTTTCAGGCCATCAGGGGTTATGCCGTCCCAGAAGTGGGCCGGGCTTTTGGCCGGGCCAGGGAGTTGTGCCAGCAGGCAGGAAAAACCCCGCAACTCTTCCCGGCGCTGCGATTACTCAGCACCTATTATAGCACCCGGGGTGAATACCGAACGGGACACGAAATAGCAGGACAGCTCCTCAGCCTGGCTGAACGGGTTGAAGACCCCCTTCTGGTGGCAGTGGCCCATTTGTCGTTGGGCTGGAGTCTGCTTTTTCTGGGCGAGTTTACCCAAACCCAAGCCCACCTGGAACAGGCAATTGCCTTTTACGAAAGCCAGCAGCAACAGCAACATTCTTTGGCCTTTACCTACGGGTTCGACCACGGTGTTGCCTGTTTATCATTTGCCTCCTGGACGCTGTGGGCGCTGGGCTATCCAGATCAGGCCAGGCAGCGGAGTCAGGAGGCGCTGGCCCTGGCTCAAGAACTATCACATCCTTTGAGCATGGCTTTTGCCCACTCTTTTGCCGGTATCCTCAATGCGTTCCGCCGGGACGTGCCCCTGGCCCAGACGTTGGCCGAAGCCTGCATTCGGCTCTCAACCGAGCATGGGTTTCCATACTGGCTAGCTTCGGGGATTTTTCTACACGGTTGGACCCTGACCAAGCAGGGGCAAACCAAAAAGGGGCTTGACCAGATTCGTCAGGGTATCGCCGACTACCAAGCCACGGGGGCTGGCGTAGGCCGCTCGCATCAGCTTGCTTCGCTGGCCGAGGCATATCGGCAAGCCGGACAGGTAGAGGAGGGTCTGGCCGTTCTGGCCGAGGCCCTGGCCACCGTGAATCGTACCGGCGAGCGTTTTTACGAGGCAGAAGTTCACCGGCTCAGGGGGGAGCTATTATTAAAGGATGAAGGCGGAAGGCAAAAGGCGGAAGCAGCAGAAGAGTGTTTTCATCAGGCCATTAAGGTGGCTCGCCAGCAGCAGGCCAGGTCGTGGGAGTTACGGGCGGTGATGAGTCTGGGGCGACTGTGGTCAGACCAAGGCAAGCGAGAAGAAGCCCGAAAACTATTGGCCGACGTTTACGGCTGGTTCAGCGAGGGCTTTGACACGCCAGACCTGCAAGAGGCCAGAAAGCTAATGGAGGATAACTGAGCCAAAAGGCTCATATTTTAGGCATACGGCGCGATGATGGAGGTGGGGCTGGCAAACCGTACCCCAGCTCGGCCCAATTTTGAGTTTTGTCCAGGAGCCGAAGAACGAGAAACTGCTTAACGCAGCGTAGCAGGTAGCCCCGTCTACGCTACCAGTTCCAACTGCGTCGGCGCTTCCTTGCGCCTGCCCTTCCGCCCAACTGCCTGGTCCTCGCTCAATACCTTCCGCAAAAACTGGCCGGTATAACTCTCTTCTACCTGGGCCAACATTTCGGGCGTGCCGATGGCAATGACCCGGCCGCCCTCGTCGCCGCCCTCCGGGCCGAGGTCCACAATCCAGTCCGCGCTTTTGATCACGTCCAAATTGTGTTCAATCACCATCACCGTATTGCCGGCATCGGTCAGGCGGTGCAACACGTCGAGTAACTTCTGAATGTCGGCAAAGTGAAGGCCGGTGGTCGGCTCATCCAAAATGTAGACCGTGTCGCCGGTGGCCACGCGGGAAAGCTCTTTGGCCAATTTGACCCGCTGCGCCTCGCCGCCGGAAAGGGTGGTCGCGCTCTGGCCGAGTTTGATGTAATCCAGTCCCACGTCGTGCAACGTGGTCAGGATCCGCTTGACCGGCGGAATATTGGCAAAGAACTCCAGGGCCTCGGCTACATCCATATCTAGCACTTCGGCAATGTTTTTGCCTTTGTATCGCACTTGCAACGTTTCTCGGTTAAAACGGGTGCCCTTGCACACGTCACAGGTGACCCACACGTCGGGCAGAAAATGCATCTCCACCACCTTCTGGCCGTGACCCTGGCACGCCTCGCAACGGCCCCCTTTAACGTTAAAACTGAAGCGACCGGCTTTGTAACCCCGCGTTTTGGCTTCGGGCGTTTCGGCAAAGAGTTTGCGGATGTGGTCCCACACCTTCACGTAAGTGGCCGGGTTGCTGCGCGGGGTCCGGCCAATGGGGTCCTGGGTAATGTGAATAACCTTGTTGACCTGGTCAACGCCCTCCAACCGCTCATAATGGCCCGGATACTCCCGCGCCTGGTGCAACGTGCGGGCCAGGGCCGGGTAGAGCGTTTCGGTGATGAGGCTGCTTTTGCCGCTACCGCTGACCCCGGTGATGCAGGTAAAACAACCCAACGGAAAACGGACATCGAGATTTTTTAAATTATGGTGAGAAGCGCCGCCTAACTCCAACCAGCGACTGTTGGCCTCACGCCGCCCGTTGCCGGAGACCACGGCTAACTGGCCGGATAGATAACGCCCGGTGAGCGAAGCCGGGTTATGGACGATGTCTTGCGGCGTTCCGGCAAACACCACCTGACCGCCGTTGATCCCCGCGCCAGGGCCAAAGTCGACGATCCAATCGGCGGAGGCCATGGTTTCCTGATCGTGCTCCACCACAATCACCGTGTTGCCCAGGTCGCGCAGCCGCAGCAACGAATCGAGCAAGCGGCGATTATCGCGCTGGTGCAGGCCGATGGAAGGCTCGTCCAGAATGTACATCACGCCCACCAGGCCGGAGCCAATCTGCGAGGCCAGCCGGATGCGTTGCCCCTCGCCGCCGGACAGCGACGGCGCGGCCCGGTCCAGGGTGAGATAGTGCAAGCCCACGTCGAGCATAAATTTGACCCGGTCGTGAATCTCCTTGAGCAGTTCTTCGGCAATCTCGAATTCCTGGCGCGTCAAGGGAATCACGGCTCGTTCCTGCCCAACGGCCCGGTCGTCGTCGCAACTCCGCCCGTCAACGCCGGTCGCGCTTGCCTCTACCCGGCTGCTTTCTGCTTCTGAGCCGTTCATCAACTCGCAAATCCAGCCATAGGCCTCGGCCACGCTCATGGCGGTAACTTCAGAAATGGAGAACCCGCCCACCGTCACCGCGCTGGCCTCCGGGCGCAGGCGATGCCCGCCACAGGTAGGGCATGGCTGCTGGCTGAGATAACGGCTATAAAATTCCTGCATCCCTTCGGACTTGGTATCCCGGTAGCGCCGCCGGGTGGCGCTGATGACCCCCTCGTACGGCCAGGAGCCGGTGAAGTTTTCGCTGTGATATTGAAACTTGATGTCCCGGCGGCCATGCAAGATCAGGTCTTTGACTTCCTGCGGCAACTCGACCCAGGGCGTATTCAGATTGACGTTGAAACGGCGGGCAATTTGCCAGGCAATTTGGGTGGCCCAGCTCCTTTTTTTGCCGATTTCACCCCAGGGCAGCACCGCGCCCTCGTTGATGGATTTGGCGGGGTCCACAAACAACGCCGGGTCGAATTCCAGTTGAAAGCCCAGGCCGGTGCAATCCGGGCACATGCCCAACGGCGAGTTAAAACTGAACATCTGCGGACTCAGGTCGGGGAAACTCAGGCCGCAGTGGGCGCAGGCGTTTTTCTCAGAAAGCAGCAGCTCCTCGCCGTCAACCATATCCACTACCACCATCCCGTCGCCCCAACGGAGCGCGGTTTCCACCGAGTCGGCCAGCCGGGTGGCAAAGTCGTCGTCCGGCTCCGCCGGGATGACCAGCCGGTCCACCACCAATTCGATATCGTGCTTTTTGTTTTTGGCCAGTTTGATGCGCTCGTCCAATTCGGTGGTCACGCCATCAATGCGGGCGCGGACAAAACCGTCGGCGCGGGCCTGGGCCAGGGATTCCTCAAACATACCTTTGCGCCCCCGGGCAATGGGCGTGAGCAACTGAAAGCGCGTCCCGGCGGGCAGGCTGGCCACCTGCTCGATGATTTGTTGGGAACTTTGTTGCTTCACCCGCCGGCCGCAATTGTAGCAGTGTGGCGTGCCCACCCGGGCAAACAAGACTCGCAGGTAATCGTACACCTCGGTCACCGTGCCCACGGTGCTGCGCGGATTTTTACTGACCGCTTTCTGTTCGATGGCGATGGCCGGGCTAAGGCCGCCGATGTAATCCACCTTGGGTTTTTCCATTTGCCCCAAAAACTGGCGGGCGTAGGCCGACAGGCTTTCCACGTAACGCCGCTGGCCCTCGGCGTAGAGCGTGTCAAAGGCCAGCGACGACTTGCCGCTGCCGCTCACGCCGGTAAAGACCACCATTTTATGGCGGGGAATTTCCAGATCGATGTTTTTGAGGTTGTGTTCTTTGGCCCCTTTGACAATTATCTTATCGCTCTGGCTCATAGTTGACAGGATACTCCGGGTTAAAGTAGCATGTAACAGGGAAGCAACGATTCCCGGTTTGGCAGAAAGCCCCCCCTCAATCCCCCCCAAAGGGGGGGAAGTTAGTCGGTTCTCCCCCCTGCGGAGGGAGTTAGAAGGGGGCTACTAACTCATAACAGGAATTACTGGCAGGGAAGCAACGCCAGGGTCTGGTTCCCCGGTTACTCTGCCACCTTGTAACTTGACATATCAGAACAAATATTCTAAGCAACTCGACATTATAGCACAGGCATAATCTTCTCACAAAAAGTGGAGGCGTCAATGATGGACCAAGTAGGGGCGACCGGACCGGTCGCCCCTACCAAGAGGCCATTTCCGGCAAGCCGGACGCCGCGCTGGATTACCTGGCCGGGGCGCTCCGCAAAACCCCCGGTTTGCCAGGGGGAAACGGTTCGTTTGCCCAGGCCAAATGACTCGTTTGCCCAGGCCAAATGACTCGTTTGACCAGGGCAAAATTTCGTTTGATAGCTATCAAAGGGGGGAAAGGCTCCTGGGTTTTGGAGGTCGATGGCGCGTCGAAATCACTCTTCCGGAACCATTTTGTCGCGCCAGGGGCCGGTTGGCCAAAACCCCAGGGGTCTGAGCATGGTCTCCCGGGTTCAAGCGCGCCTCCCCAAAATTGACATCTTGCCGCTCCTTCAGATAATATTAACCTGAGTTTGGAAAAAGGTGACAGTCACTTCAGAAAATCGCCAAAAGTGACGGTCACCTACGAATTATCTGGCTCAGGTTATTCGCCACAGGGAGCAACCAACATGGCCAAAGCCGACTCAAAGCTCATTCTCATTGCCGACGACGAAGCCCGCATGCGGCGTTTTATGCAGATGAACCTCGACCTGGAGGGCTACCGGGTGATTGAGGCCAGCAACGGCCTGGAAGCCATCGACCGGGTGCGCGAAGATCTGCCCGATCTGGTGCTGCTCGATGTGATGATGCCCGAGATGGACGGCTTTGAGGCGCTGCACATCATCCGTGAAACCTCCACCGTGCCGGTGATCATGCTCACCGTGCGCGACGATGAAGAGGACAAGGTGAAGGGCCTGGAATTGGGCGCGGATGACTACGTCACCAAACCGTTTAGCCCGCGCGAGCTGGCCAGCCGCATCAAGGCCGTGCTCCGTCGCACCGAGATGGACGCCCCCGGCAGCGCGGGGGGTCTTATTGAGGTTGACGATTACCTGCAAATCGATTTCAACCACCGGCAGGTGTTTGTCGGCGGCAAGCCGGTCAAACTGCGCCCCACCGAGTATCGTTTGCTCTACCATCTGGTGCAAAACGCCGGTTACACCCTTACCCACGAGATCATTTTATCCAAAGTGTGGGGCTACGAATACCAGGATGAGAACCAATACGTGCGGCTTTACATTACCTATTTGCGCCAAAAGATCGAGCCGGACCCCGCCAATCCCCGCTACATTTCAACCGAACGAGGCATCGGCTATCGCTTTGTCAACTTTCGCCAGAAGCAGGCCGGGTAAGAGGCATGAAAATTTGTTTTATCATCAACCCTAATGCCGGCGGCGTGGGCGGTATTTTTCAAAAAGAAGTGGGAAAAGCCGCCGATCAGCTGGCCCACGAGGGCTGCGCGGTCCGGCGGCTGGAAACCAAAGCCAAAGGCCACGCCACAACGCTGGCGCGGCAAGCCGCGGCAGATGGGTTTGACATAGCGGTCGCCGTCGGCGGCGACGGGACCGTTAACGAAGTGTGCAATGGCCTGGCCGGCACGGATACGGCTATGGCCGTGTTGCCGGCCGGAACCGCCAACGTTTACGCCGCCGACCTGGGTATTCCCATTTGGAGTTTATTGAAACCTGAAGCCGTGGCCGAAGGCGTGGCCATCATTACCACCGGCCGGCGTCGCCGGATTGATTTGGGCTGCGCCCGGCGGGCCGACGGCGCCAGCCGTTATTTTTTGATGTGGTGTGGGATTGGGCTGGACGCCGCCATCACCCACGCCCGCCATTCGACCAGCCAGGTGCGCGAGTTGAATTTTGCCTCGTGGGCGGTAGCCAGCGTGATGGTGGCCTTTGACTTTATGGGCACCCGGGCCACCCTTGTTACCGATAACGCTACGGTAAAAAAACGGGTCTTGATGGCCGTGGTCAGCAACGGCCAGCTTTATGGCCGTCTCTGGCGCATGGCGCCCGAAGCCAAAATGGACGATGGCCTGCTGGACGTGGCGGTGATGACGGGGCATCACTGGCCTTCAACCATCAAACACCTGGTCGGCTTGACCCTCCGGCAGCATGTTAAAGACCCCGACTTTCACCTGTATCGAACCACCCGCTTATTTCTGACGGCCAAAGAGGCGTTGCCGGTGCATGTCGACGCCGAACCATTTGGCGCAACGCCCGTGGAAATCGAGGTGGTTCCGGCGGCCCTCGAGGTGATTGTGCCTCACCATGCGCCAGCACGATTATTTGTTTCCCAAACCCGCCGTGGAGATTAAACTTGCCCCACCATCCTTTGCCCGGCTATCTGGTCATCGGCCACGTTGCCAGAGATAACACTCCCCACGGCCCAATCCTGGGAGGAACCTGTAGTTATGCCGCCCTTACCGCCCACAAATTGGGGCAACAAACCGCCGCCGTCACCAGCTATGGCCCCGACCTTCCTTCTTTAGATACTCTGGCAGCCATTCAGATCGAGGCCCGGCCCGCCGGGCAAAGCACCACCTTTGAAAACGTTTATAAAAACGGCATCCGGTTTCAAAAATTGCTGGCCCGGGGAGCCACGTTGAGCCTGGCGATTGTGCCGCCCGGCTGGCGCAAGGCTCCCCTTGTCCACCTTGGCCCCGTGGCCCAGGAGATGTCGCCGGCCATGTGCGGCGCGTTTCCCCACAGCCTGGTTTGTGTCACCATGCAGGGCTGGCTGCGAGGGCAGGACGAGCAGAATAACGTGATTTTCCGACCCCATCCCGACCTGGAAACCTGGCTGCCGGCGATGGATGTCCTGGTGCTCAGCCTGGCCGACGTGTTTGGCGATCAAAATGCCCTGATCCATTTTTTGACCTCGGCCAAAGTGGGCGTGGAAACCCTGGGGCCGGAGGGCTGCCGGGTGTATCAAGGGGGAGAGGTTGCCCACATTCCGGTGAAACCGGAGGTTGAGGTAGACCCCACCGGCGCGGGCGACATTTTTGCAGCCGCCTTTTTCATTCGCTACCGCCAGACCAATAACCTGATCCAGGCGGCTCAATTTGCCAATGCCTGCGCCTCGCTGTCGGTTAAAAAGCAGGGCATGGAAAGTATCCCCAGTTTAACGGAAGTTGAAACTCACCGGCGAGAAGTCTACGGCACTCTGTAACGGGTCTGTCCCAATTGTTCGGTCCCAGGGTAGGGACAAGACAATGTCCTGTCCCTACCGCCAAAATTTTGGGACGCCCCCCTCCGTAACTACTACGACAATGTTTCTGTTATTGCGAGGAGTAGGGGCGACCGGCCCGGTCGCCCCTACTCAGAATTATCTTGGCAAGACCATCACTTACTTAGTACAATCTTGCGCAAGTTTGTTCCGGGTTTTGTAGGGACAGGACATTGTCCTGTCCCTACAAAAGTGCATTTCTACTCGGAACGTATTTATGAAATCCTGTACTTAGTCACCACCACCCGGAGGAAATAAGATGAACGTGGCCATAAGCCCCATGAGAGCCGAGGATTGGCCGGTGGTCCAGTCTATTTACCGGGAGGGCCTGGACACGGGCTTTGCCACCTTTGAAACCGCAACGCCGGATTGGGAGGCCTGGGATCAGGGTCATTTGCCGGTGGGCCGACTGGTGGCCCGGCGTGAAGGAAACGTGGTCGGTTGGGCGGCCTTGAGTCCCGTGTCGCAGCGACACGTTTACCGGGGCGTGGCCGAGGTCAGTATTTACCTCGCGGCATCGGCGCGAGGTCAGGGCATCGGGAAAATGTTATTACAGGCGCTGATTGCAGAATCGGAACGGGCCGGGATTTGGACCTTGCAGGCGGGGATTTTTCCGGAAAATGTGGCCAGCCTCAACCTCCACCGGGCCTGCGGCTTTCGAGAGGTAGGCGTCAGAGAACGGCTCGGCCAGATGAACGGCGTCTGGCGGGACGTGGTTTTACTGGAGCGGCGGAGCGAGGCGGCAGGGATTTAACCCTGGTGGTCGCCCCGTATGAGGACAGGCACAAGGCGCTGTCCCTGAGGACAGGCACAAGGCGCTGTCCCTGAGGACAGGCACAAGGCGCTGTCCCTACGATTACCGACTTCAGGGTCTGGGGTAAGTTCCCCCCTGATTACGCCCAAAAATGCGGCGACCCGCTGACGCGGGATTCCCAGGGAGCGGCCACGTTCATGGGCCAGACCAACCCCTTTAACTTGCCAGTAATTTTGCCAGCGCAGAAAACAAACCGCAGCAACCAGCAGGCAGCAGCCAGAGGCCAGAACTAAGGCCAGACAGGGGCAACTATAATCCGAAACCCGAAATCGTAGCCGAAGTCGTCAGGGTGATAACTGTTGCGGTAGGACACGCGGGCGAACCTAGGAACGTCGAACCAGGAGCCGCCCCGCAGCATGCGGGAGGCATCTCCGGCCAGGTAATCCCCTGTCCATTCGTTTTCTGTAACATCATAGGGATAGGATTTTAACCATCTGGTGGCGCACCATTCCCACACATTGCCCGCCATATCGGCCAGGCCGTATTTGCTATCCCCCTGCGGCGAATATTGCCCTACCGGCGTCGTCCGGCCCGATCCCTTTTCCCTGGTATTGCATCGTTCCGGCTGCCAGGTATTGCCCCAGGGCCAGATGCGGCCGTCCGGGCCGCCGGCGGCCTTCTCCCATTCGGCTTCGCCGGGCAGGCGGTAGGGCCGGCTCGTTATCCTGGCCAGCCAGCCACAGTAAGCTACTGCTTCATACCAACTGACGCCAACCACCGGGCAGTCGGGCTGATTCCATTTTTCATCCGCCCAAAGTCGCGGCTGCGTCCACTTTTCTTCTTCTCGCCTCTGCCAGCCCGTTTGCGTCCAAAATTCCGGTTGGTTATAACCGCCATCCCGGATAAACCGGCCGTAGGCGGCGTTGGTCACGGGATAACGGGCCATAAAATAATCCGGCAGGTAAAGCTGGTGGCGCGGCGTTTCACGCTCCATCCAATCTTCCCATGCCACCCCGGCCTTTTCCAACTGGCGGCGGTCGCTGCCCAGCCAAAATTCACCGGCAGGAATCAGCACCATATCCGGCTCTGCGGGGTGTCGTTTGGTCCAGATGGGGGATGTTGCCTCAACCCACGAAGGCGGTACAAGCGGGGCGGGCGGGCGGCGCTGCTCCGGCGGTTGCAGGCGCAGCAAGAGTTGGGATAGGGTTGGGGCGTACTCATTCCGGCAAAAGTCAAAGTAATGCAAGGTGTTCAGGCCCAGGGGCAGGCGGCACTCCCGGTAGAGCAGGGGGATAATGTCCACGCCAATCTGCCGGGCGTAGGTGTACTCTTCCAGCACCCAATCGGATTTGACTGAGTCGGGCGAGAGGACCACCAGGCAATGCCGGCTTTCATCCAGGGCGGCCGTAATCTGGCGCACCCAATTCTGGCCGCCCTGCAATTTGGATAAATCCCACCAGGGCGCAAAACCCCCGCGCTCCAAATCGGCGGCCAGGGTTTGCACAAATTCAAGGTCGCGCCGCGAGTAGGCCAAAAACACCTGCGACGCGACCGGCGAAACCGGCGGCATTTCCGTGACCGGGGGTGTTCCCTTTAATCCGGCCAACTCGGTCTGCAATCGTTCGAGTTCGGCCTCGGTGTCTTCAATTTCAATGGAAATATAGGGGGGCGTGTGCGGCCCAAAAATAGCCTGCTGCTCTTTGAGCTTTTGCAAACGGCGTTGGTGGTTGGCAATCAGGCGTTGCACGTCATCCCGGCGCGACATGGCTGCTCCTGGGTATCAAAAAACGGTATTGCGCTTATTGTAAAAGAAAGCCGGGCTTTGGTCAATTGGAATTTCTCCCGTTCCCAAACAGAGTTTGGGAACGAGTTAAGTTTACCGTCCCTGCCCGGCCAGCACTTTTTCCACTAATGCCCGTTCATCCGCCAACGTAGTCACCAGCCCATCCAGCCGGGCATCGCGCAGCGTTTCCAGAATGACCCGGTAGATAGGGTTGGGCTGCAATTTGAACTCTTCTCTGAGGTAGTCTCCATCAATAATGGGCGTTACCTCACGTATATCGGCCTGGAAACGGACCAATTGACGGCAAACCGCCTCGTCCTCATCCTTTAACGCAATCCAGGCAATCAGCCGGGCGTCATCGGAGGTGGGCAGCAAAAGCTGATAAAGACTGCTTGCTTTTTGGGCTTCGGCAATGGCCTTTCGGTTCGACCTGATTCGATACGCCTCCTCGAGGATAGCGCGCTGGTCGCTGCGCAGGTTCAAACGCTCCATCAGGGCGGTCAATTCATCACCGGCCAGCCAAAAGGTCATCAAGCCCAAATAATGCGCCGTATCCGGCTCGACCTCGGGCCAGGGGGGGCCAGCCAGGCCGCTGCGCAAGAGCCGCAGCCGCTCCATAAGCCAGCCATCCACCATCAAACCGGGATGGATAGCGGCCAGAATTCCCAATTGATCAAGTTCCTGGATGGCTTTCTCCGGTTGTCGTTCGTGGAAAATCAACTCTAACTCGTTGACAATGCGCTCGCCGCTGACGCGCTTCAACAGGTCCAGGGCGTTGGCCAATAGCTCGGCGGTGCGTTCTTCCAGGGCAAAATCAAGCCGGGCCAGCAGCCGGGCCGCCCGCAGCATCCGGGTGGGGTCTTCCACAAAACTGAGGCTGTGCAAGGCCCGAATGAGCCGCGCTTCCAGATCATTCTGGCCACCGTAAAAATCAAGCAACTCGCCAAAGCGGTCCGGGGTCAAACACAAAGCCAGGGTGTTGATGGTAAAATCACGGCGGTGCAGGTCTTGTTTAATAGAACTCTGTTCCACCTCCGGCAGGGCCGAGGGATGGCGATAAAACTCGGTGCGGGCGGTGACAAAGTCGAGCGAGTTCAGAAGAGAGCCGTTCCCGGCGGAGTCGGGCAAAAAAGGGAGCGGCTCGGTTAAAAGCCACTTGGCCGTGCCAAAACGGCTATGACTATGCACCCGCCCGCCGTGGCGATCGCGCAGCCGCCGGGCCAGGGCAATGGCATCGCCTTCTACCACCAAATCCAGGTCAAAACGGGGACTGATTTTGGTGCCTTCCTGAGGGCTATGGCGCATGGTCAATAACAAATCACGGACAAAACCACCGACAATGTACAGGGTGTCGCCCTTGCCCACGGCCAATTCTCCGGCCTCACCCAACAAGCGGAACAGGTCAAGCGAAAGGGCGCGTTGCAATTGGGCGGTCAAGTTGGGCCGGGTGGGCCGGTCGCTGTTGGCCATTTGCCACAGGTTGATCAAGTCGGTGCGGGTGACAATGCCGATGATCTCCCCCCCCGGCTGGTTGACCACCGGCACCTGGCCGATGTCCTGTTCGGTCATCAATTTTTGCACCGCGTCGATCCCGTCGGCGGGGGTCACAAAAAACTCCCCCTTTTTCATAAACTGGCTGATGGCCGCGCCTTCGAGTTTGTGGCGGCTGGCTTTATCGATTTCCCGGCGCGACAGCACACCCACAATCCGGCCGGTTTCTGGCTCGATTACCGGAAATCCCTCGTGCCCGTAGCGGGCCATCATTTCGGCGGCGTGGCGAACCGTATCGGTGGGGGCCAGGGTGCGCGCGCCCCTGGACATGATCTGCGCCACCGTGGCGGCGGGCTGTACCTCCAACTCTAACACGCGGAGCAACTCCTGGCGCAATTCGTCCAACGGCCTCCCTTTGATCAGGGCCGCCGCCGCGCGGGGGTGTCCGCCGCCGCCAAAAAATTCGGCAAGGCGGGCCACGTCGATGGCCTCGGTAACGGAACGGGCCACCATTTGCACGTGGTCGGTCATCTGGATAAAGATGAACAGGGCTTCGGGCTGGTACAGGTCGCGCAAGCGGTGGGCCAGGGTGCTGATCTCTTCAACGTAATGATCCACGCTGGCCAACCCGATAAAGACGGTGTGGCCGTGCGTGGTGCGCATTTCCAGGCTTTCCACCAGTTGTTCGTACAGCGCTTTCTGGTCGTCGCTCATAACGTAATTGAGGTATTCGCGCATCACATCGAGCCGCGCCCCCTTTTCCGACAATAGCCAGGCCGCCGCCTGTAGATCGCGCGGGGTGGTATTGGCGTAGGTCAACGAGCCGGTGTCTTCGTAAATACCCAGCAGCAGCAGGGTGGCCTCTATGGACGACAGCGGCAGTGAGGCCGCCCGAATTTGCTCGATCAGCAGGGTCGCTGCGGCGCCGGTATCGGCCAGCGTAACCGTGGCGTCGGGAGGAGGGGATAACGGCGCATCGTGATGGTCAATAATGTGTACCGGCGTATCCGGCGCCAGACCCTTGAAAGAGGGGATTTGCTGCGTATCCACCAGGGTGATCCGGCTGATGGGCTTTCGTTCTAACTCACTGAGGCGTACAAAGGGCAATTGATTCCTGTAGAGGGTGATAAAATCGCGCACGTTCCGGTTGAGCGTGTTGGGCAATATCGGCAGCGCCTCCGGATAGAGCCGCGCCGCGCCCAATAACGAAGCTATGGCGTCAAAATCTGCATTGGGATGGGTCACGATGATGTGCATGGGGTTAGTATACCACAGTCTAGACTACTCCTCCACTCCATTCCAGTTCCCACCTCAAGCAGTTTGTCAACCAGCCGATCATAAAAAGCCAGGCCTTTTTGATTGACCTGCCCCTTACCTTGCGGCAACACCCTCGGCCAGGAGATGGAGAAACGATAGGTTTGCAGCCCCAATTCCTTCATTAAAGCCACATCTTCCGGCATGCGGTGGTAGTGATCGCAGGCCACGTCGCCGGTGTCGCCATTGGCAATGCGATAGGGGCTGTGGCAGAAACGGTCCCAAATGCTTTCGCCTTTGCCGTCCTCGTTCCAGGCCCCTTCAATTTGATAGGCCGCGGTGGCTGCGCCCCAAAGAAACCCTTCGGGAAATTGTCGTAAGCTCATTTTGACTCCATAAAACAGCAATTTGTTTTTACACTTTTGAATTATTTTTGATAAAGTCAATCAACTCGTCAACCTGGGCAAAGGCCAGGCAAACCACCGTATCAGCCCCGCC
>JAFGNV010000180.1 GCA_016926805.1 Anaerolineae bacterium | reverse complement strand
GAATCCCCAAAAATTCTATTGGCAAGACCACGTTTTAGGGATTTTTCGCTCCCTCTGGTCGCTCAAAATGACATGTTTGCGTAAGTCTTGTCCTTTGGCATTGTAATCTTATTGTCTGAGAATTATCCAAGAAAAACCTGAGAGAATGCTGAGGATTTTCCGGCGATTGGGCCAGAAATGGACAAGACAAGAGGACGCTCTTACCCGGTAAGAGTGTCCTCTTAACCATTTCATTCACTGCTATACTTTAACCAATTTTTAAACCCAGATAGGGGCATCAACCGGCTACCGCCAGCCGAAGCCACCACCGCCACGACCAGGACCTCCCGGAAAGCCGAAACCACCTGGCGGGGCGCCCTTCTGATTGTCTTGAAGTTTGTCGGCTTGTTCCTGGGTAATGACCCCGTCGGCCACAGCCTGCTGAATTGCCTCGGCATGGGCCTTTTGCATATTGGCGCGGAGCGTGTCCTGGTCAATTTTTAACTCCCAGGCCAGCACCACCAGCGGTTTGTCTTCATCGTAGGCCGCTTGTAGCTCTTCGGCGGAGATACCCAAAGCTTTGGCCAGCAACGTATCTTGGTCAAGGTAACCCATCAGTTGG
Organism: Anaerolineae bacterium; assembly: GCA_016926805.1. GTDB lineage: Bacteria > Chloroflexota > Anaerolineae > 4572-78 > J111 > JAFGNV01. The sequence goes on along the minus strand of JAFGNV010000180.1, from coordinate 7,257 downwards.
CGACGGGCCGCCATCAGGTCGGCCTGCTCCTGGGTGATCAATCCCTGGTCAATAGCCTGTTGAAGCGCGGCGGCGTTTGCTTTTTCCCGCGCTGCCTGAAGCTCTTCCACAGAAATGCCCAGGGCCTCGGCTAGCAGGCTATCGTAGTCAATTTGCCCGTCAAACCGTTCTCCCCGGCCAAAATCGCCAAAGGGACCCATTTGGCCCAATTGGGACGGCGGGCTGAAGCGCTCGGCCATAGTTGTTTGGGGCATTCTAACGCGCCCGCCTCTGGCCTCAACCTGGGTAGGTTGCAATATCACCCAAGCGGCGACGCCTAAAACCGTTATCCCCAGGGCAATGACCCCGGCAATTCTACCAATCTTTAACCATTTTGTCATTTTTTACTCCGTTATACATCGTTGATTTTAATGATTGACCCACAAACACATCTGCTTGTTTCTCGTTTCCAAACTGGATTTGGGTCCAAACAAGTTTGGGGCCAAACAAGTTTAGGTCCAAACTTGTTTGGGGCGAGAAAATCCATCAAAAATCACCTCATTGCCTTACCTCCTTCGTTGAGCTAAGGTCATCATAAATAAACATCCTGAAAATTTTCAAAGAAAACCCTGAGAAGTAGCTAAGAAATCAAAAACTCTCAGCGTCTTCTCAGCTTCTACTCAGTTTCCTCTTAGACGAGAATCTTATCATTACATAGACAAGAGTGTAGAGCTACATTATAATTTTGGTAACTGATTTTAAGGATTGATGGATGGCAACCATTTTGGTGGCGGACGACGATCCCAAACTTTTGAAAATGGTAAGCCGAACCCTGGTTTACGAGGGGTTTGAGGTACTCACCGCGGCCAACGGCCGCGAGGCCCTGACTCAGGTGCAAAGCAAATCGCCGGATTTGCTGATCCTCGATTGGCTGATGCCCGAGCTGGACGGGATTGAAGTGTTGATCCGTTTACGCGAAGCCGACGACGATATTCCCGTGCTGATGCTCACCGCCCGCGATGCCGTGGAAGATCGGGTGGAAGGGCTGAACCGGGGCGCCGATGATTATCTGGTGAAACCGTTTGCTCCCTCCGAGCTGTTGGCCCGTCTCAATGCCCTGGTCCGGCGCTACAAAATCACCAGCCAGCAAGCGCCGCTCAGCTACCTCGACCTTTCGCTGGACCCGGTGACCCGCGAAACCCGGCGGGGGGCTCGTGCTTTTGAACTTACCCCCAAGGAATTTGAATTACTGCATTACCTGATGCGCCATCCCCGGCAAGTATTGGTGCGGGATCGCATTTTAGAGGAGGTGTGGGGCTACGATTTTGGCGGCGAGGATAACGTGTTAGAAGTTTACATTGGCTACCTGCGCAAAAAAACCGAAGCCGGGGACGAACCGCGCCTGATCCAAACTGTGCGTGGTATAGGCTACGTGTTACGCGAGGCGTGAAATGTCCATCCGTTTACGATTGACCCTTATTTATACCGCTATCCTGGCTTTGCTGCTCCTGGTGATCAATGTGATGTTGTATGTTGGCCAAACCCAGGCCATGGTGAGAGGCGATCAATTTGTGATTAAAGCGGAAGCCAGCCGCATTATGAAGGCGTGGCCTATACCCCCGCCATCGGGTGGCGGGCAGATACCGCCGGACGGGGGTCCGATGCCGCCGGAACGTTTTAGGGAAATTTATGTGCAAACGCGGAGCCTGGACGGCGAGGTGGTGCAAACCGATGCCAATTTGGGTGGCTTGATTTTGCCTTTTAACCGGAAAGTTTTACTGGCTTTGCAGCAAGGTGAACGACCCGTTGAAACCGTGACTTTGGGGAGTGAAGATTTTTTGGTTTATCACGACCTGTTACGCAAACCTGATACACCTCGTCTCATTATTCAGGTAGCCATGCCGTTGTCACACCGCGCCCGCTTTTTGACCACGTTTAGAACCACTTTACTTGCCGCCAGCGCCATTATCCTGGGGGGAGTGTTTGGGGTCAGTTGGGTTCTGGCCGGGTTGGCTTTGCGACCCATCCACCGCATTACCCAGACCGCGCAGGAGATTGGGGCCCAGCGTGATTTTAATCGCCGGGTGGACCATGCCGGTCCTAACGACGAAATTGGCCAACTGGCCACCACCTTTAACGGCATGCTGAATGAATTGCAAGATGCCTACGTGCAGGTGGAACAATCGCTGCAAAATCAACAGCGCTTTGTGGCCGATGCCTCGCACGAGTTGCGCACCCCCCTTACCACCTTGCGAGGCAATCTTGGCCTGCTCCAACGCCAGCCGCCTATCAGCACTGAAGACCGCGCCGATGTGCTGGAGGATATGGTTGACGAAACCGAGCGACTGATGCGGCTGGTCAACGATTTGCTCATTCTGGCCCGCGCCGACGCCAAACGGCCCTTACGCAACGAATCCATTGCCCTGAAGCCCCTGGTGACGGACATTACCGACCAGGTCAAACTCTTGGCGCCTCATCGCGCCCTTGTTTGCGACCCGTGCCCTGAAGAGGCAACAATAACGGGAGATGAGGATGCGCTCAAGCAGATTCTGCTGGTATTGCTGGATAACGCCCTCAAACATACGCCGCCTCAAGCCACCATTACCCTGACCACTTCGGTTGATGATGAGCATGTTAACATCAGCGTGCGAGATAACGGTCCTGGCATCGAACCAGAGCGGTTGCCTCATATTTTCGACCGATTTTATCGCAGCGATGATGCCCGTACCGAAGGCGGCACAGGCTTGGGCTTGGCCATTGCCAAAGAGTTGACCGAAGCGCAAAACGGAACCATCAAGGTTGCGAGTGAGGCTGGACAGGGCAGTGTCTTTACCCTCATCTTTCCGGGTGCGAAAGAAGCGACTGTCACTTGAATTATCTCCGGCCAGGTGAGCGAATAGTCTCGCTCCTTATCTATTCCCATTCAACCGGCAGTTGAATGATGAAAGTTGTGCCTTCTCCGGCAATGCCGGTGCTGTTGGCGCCAATTTTGCCTCCGTGGGCTTCCACAATGGCCCGAGCGATAGCCAACCCCAAACCGGCCCCCCCTTTGTCCCGGCTACGAGCCGGGTCGGCGCGATAGAACCTATCAAAGACATGGGGGAGATGCTCAGCGGAAATACCGTCGCCGGAGTCGGAGACGGTGAGATGAATGGCGCTGGCTTCTGCTTTAACCCCAACCGTTATGACGCCACCTGCGGGGGTATGGCGCAGGGCATTGGCCAGTAGATTTTGTAGAACCTGTCGCAGCCGCGCTGCATCAACCCGGATACGGGGCAAATCGGCAGGCAGGTTGGTTTGCAGGGTGACTTCTTTGGCCTCGGCCCCAGGCCGAAAAGTATCGCTGGCGGTGGTGACAAGTTGGGCCAAGTCAATCTCTTGGATATCAAGGGGTAATTGTTTGGCTTCGGCCTGGGCCAGTTCATGCAGGTCGTTCACCAAACGAGTCAGAAAGCGGGTGTGTTCGTACAAACGGGCAATCTCGTTGTTATCGCAGGGAAAAACATCATCCAAAATAGCCCGGAGGTTACCCCGTAACACCGTCAGGGGCGTGCGGAGTTCGTGGGCCACGTCGGCCAGCAGATTGCGGCGTAGTTGTTCGGCCTGTTCCAGCTCACCGGCCATTTCATTAAAGGCCCGCGCTACGGCAATCATCTCCGCGCTGCCTTTTTCCTGAACCCGCTGGCTGAGATTGCGGGAGCCAAAGGATTTGGCGGCCTGGGCCAGGTTATTCAACGGAGCCGTCAGCGACCGGCTCATCAACACACCAAAGATGATTCCGCTCCCCCCAATCACCACCGTGGCCAGCAGTAGGATCCCGGCCAGAGTGATCACAAAGTCGGGCGGCCCCTCGATATTCCTTCTAAACATAGGCACAACGCCAAGATAACCCACGGTTTCACCACCAACCCGGATCGGCAAAATGTCTTCCTGCCGCACGCCAAAGATTGGCTTGCCAATGTTCCCGGCCCGCACGTGGTAGACAACCGTTCCGTTGGCATCAGCCAGAAAAAAGGCCTCTCTCCAGTTGGGGGGGGCAACATCGAAGGCTGCCTGCGCTTGTCTCAGTAGCAACTCGCTGCCGGCCCAACTTTGCTGGTTTTGGTAATAGGTTGCCAATTCATCGACCAGGCCGGACATGATTTCCAAACGATCAAGTTGATCCGCACGGTAGTTGTGTCCAAACCAACTGACCGCAATGCCGGTGAGGGAAATCAAAACTGCCGTGGTTATCACCACGCCGCTAAAGCCTAAACTCAAACGCACCCAGAGTTTGTTCATAATTGCTTTGCTATTCACCTGAAATGTTTTTGTAGGGTTGAACACCTGACAGGTCTCTGAGACCTGTCAGGTGTGGTTTTCTCAGAAATAGGATGTAAAAAAAGCTTTAATCCTTTCTTCCTGCCTCTTATCCCCTGTCTCATGGCTCAACCAGGCGATAGCCGAGGCCATAGACGGTTTGAATACAAGTTTTTTCGCCGGGTTTGGGTTCGATTTTGCGGCGCAGGTTGCGCATGTGGCTATCCAACGTGCGCTCCGAGCCTTCGTATTCATAGCCCAGGGCCTGTTCAATCAACTCGCTGCGGGTAAAGGCGTAACCGGGATTTTCCAGCAAAGTTTTTAACAAGTTAAACTCGGTGGTGGTCAATTCGACCGGCTGGCCGTTGACCATCACTTCGCGCCGGTCCAGGTCCATCAGCAGACCGGCTTGTTGTAATACGCGGGGAGGCCTGGGCGCATTGAATCCCTGGCTCCGCCGTAACACCGAGCGCACTCGGGCCACCACTTCGCGGGGATTGAAGGGTTTGGTGATGTAGTCATCCGCGCCCAATTCCAGGCCGATGATTTTGTCGGTGTCGTCAATGCGGGCGGTGAGCATGATGATGGGCGTGTCGGCCAAAATCGGGTCGCTCCGTACCCGCCGGGTGATGTCCCAACCGTCTTCATCGGGCAACATCAAATCGAGCACCACCAGGGCCGGGCGGTCGTGGCGGAGAATTTGCAGGGTGGTTTCGCCGTTGTAGGCCGTCAATACCTGGTATCCGGCTTTTTCCAGGTAAGCTCGTACCAGACGGACGATGTTATGATCGTCATCGACAACCAGAATTCGTTGGGCTGCTGTTGGGGATGGCATGGTATTCTCCTGCGGATGATGATTATCACCAGTATATCACACAATTGTGCAGACTTTGTGCAGATTTTTGGAGAAATATTTCAGCAGGTGACAGTCACTTCTAAAGTGACTGTCATCTGCCACCCACGCTTTGTCCACCGATTGAGCCATTCCCCGGAGAAACAACTACTCTTCCGCTTTTACGTTGACCGGCGCCGGGGAATGATTGGCCCGCCAGCGGCGATAGAAGAAAATGCCCAAACCAACTATTAAAGCCAGAAAGGCCAGGGAAACGAGTCCCCCGATAATGAAGAGGGAGACGAAGATTGGTCGAAATGGCCGGTGACCTGGACCGAAGTTCCGACCCAAGTGCGTGCCACGATCCGGTAGGGCAAAACGACGCTCCAAAGCATCTTTGGCCGGCAACTCAATCACGCCCCAGTCGGGCACGCCATCTCCGTTGTCGTCAATCAGGCGCACCTCCACTTCGGACGTCAATCCGGTAGTATCTCTGCGAGCTACAGGCCCTCGACTGAAATCAGCCAGATAGTTGGCCGAATCCCAGCCAAAAACTTGATACGCATACGCCCCCAAGCTCCAACCGCGCTCGCCGCCGCTACTCCAATAGACTCTATGGCCCCAGCGAAGCATGCCCAGCCCCACCAGCCCAACAATAATAATGATTACACCAATAGCGATTTTCCAATTTTTTGACATTTTGTACCTCCAAAAGTTTTGTTTTGATTAGGATTAGGTGACAGTCACTTTTTAAGTGACTGTCACCTAATCCGAGTATACCGGATAATTATCGAGATTTTGTGCAGAATCATTACAAAAAATGCTGAATTTTTGACCTTTATATTGTCTGAGCGCGGACAGCCACCAAAGGCATTCTCTGAGGCATTACCTGCCTCTGCCGCAAGTATCGGCGCAAGCAGTAAATGCCCAGCCCCACCACGGCCAACCCTGCCAAATAGCCGGTGTAATTACTGATGGCCTGGCCGACCACTGCCCATTGACTGCCAAAAGCGTAGCCCAGCCCACCATACAATACCAACCAGGTAAATTCTCCAGCCACATCGTAAGTAAAAAATCTTTGAAATTTGTACCCACTCCCCCCGGCAATAAGGTTGGTGGGAATGGCCAGCGGGGTAAACAGAAAGCGAGTGGCATAAACCGCTACCGCCCCACTTTGAGCAAATCGCCGCTGCGCCGTTTGCCAGGCGGATGACCGGCCAAAACGACGCTGTATCCAGCCGTTGGCAAAACGGCCCAGGGCGTAACTGGTGTTATCGCCCATTACCGCGCCCAACAGCCCGGCCAATAAGGCGGCGCGCCAATCAATCGTTCCTTGCCGGGCAAAGGCCCCGGCGGCCACTACCATCAAAGTGCCGGGAACAGGGACTCCCAGCGCGCCCAACAACAAAGTGAGGCCAAAGGCCACTACCCCGTAAGTGGTTATTCCGTCCAGGAGCAAATTGGTCAGATTCAGGTCGGTCATTGTTTCCCCTCCGGCAAATCATTACTTTATGACCATAGTGTAGGGGGGGATTCTGCAGAAGTTGTGCATAACTACTGGAGATGTTATGCAATTTAGCGGCGAGTGAGGCTAACGGTACTTTGTATGATCAAACTGTCGGCGGGAAATTGGGAGATGTATCAGAGGAATTGAGCGGGGTAATTTAGGTCTAAAAAAGTGACGGCCACTTGCGTAAGTGGCCGTCACTTCGTATTGAACCTAGCTGTCCCAGACATCCGCCGCGGTTTCTTCACCGAATAACTATTTTTCCATTTCGGTTCGTGAGATAACAGCCACCTTTAATCAATCCCAAGCACCCAAATCCCATCCAATACAGTGCCTTTGGCGGCAACCAGGGCAATCTTGCGGCCATCGGGCGACACCTGCCAATCGTTATTGGCCACCATCAAGTTGGTTCCGGTTGGAAAAAGGGCGCGCGTTTTTTTGGTGACAATATTATATTCGTAAAAATCGTGTGAGGTAGCCTCGGGGTCAAAGGGAATGTAGAGCAAACGCTCCGCATCGCGCCAGCGATAGGTGCCAAAGAAGGGCAATTTTTGCGGCGGGTTGGTCAGGTTTTGCAGGTCAATGAGCCAGACCCCGTTTTGGGCCGCGTCAGACTCCAGGCTGGCGTAATAAACCAGAT
>JAFGNV010000179.1 GCA_016926805.1 Anaerolineae bacterium | reverse complement strand
GGGTGTCAATTTCGGGCGCAAAACGCCCGAAATTGACACCCGTTCTTTAACTTCCCCCCTTCCCGCGAGAAGGGGGGACAAAGGGGGGATGGGCAAAAGTAGGAAGGTCTTAGGCGAACTATGGGTCGCACACCTTTAGGGCCTTCATACCACAATAAAGTTACCAACTTCATTAACAGGTACATAAGTCTTTTATCTATAAAGTTTTTGCTCAATTACAAAATTTTATGGGCCAGGCTCTATTGTTAAAAAAATTTAACAGACTTTTAACACGCTCTTAAAGTTATCTTAGCATTTTCTTTACATTCGGCAGGTTAAGGTTTTTGGTTTTATTCCTCGCATGCTAAAATAGCCCCCGCAGTCCAGTTGTAAAGGTCTGGAAGGAATGAGAAATACCTACCCCCAAACTTCGGTTATTGCCTACCTTCTCCTCTTCGTCGCCGTGCTTGTTCTGCCCGGTTGTGGGAGCACAGCAGAGGTCAGCGCCGCTCCTGCCGCAGATGCCGCCGGCACCCAACGGGCCATCCAGAATAAAGGCTCCGATACCCTGGTCAATCTGGCGCTGGCCTGGGCCGAGCGATACCGGGAGTTTGATCCAACCGTGTCCATCGCCGTTACCGGTGGGGGATCAGGCACAGGTATCGCCTCACTGATTAACGGTACGGTAGATATTGCTAACGCCTCGCGCCAGATGAAAGAGGACGAAATTGTCGAAGCGCAAACCAACGGGATCAACCCTGTGGAATTCACCGTCGCCATCGACGCTCTGGCCGTGGTAGTACATCCCGATAACCCTGTTGATAGATTAACCATCGACCAGTTGGCCGACATCTACACCGGTCGCATTACCAACTGGCAGGAGGTTGGCGGAAACGATGCGCCGATTATTCTCCTCTCGCGAGAAACCAACTCCGGCACGCACGTTTATTTTTTGGAAGAAGTAGTCCGTAAGGGCAACCAAGAAAACAAGGACATTTTTGCCCCGCAAACGTTGCTGATGCCTTCATCGGTGGGGATTACCAACGAACTGCAACGCAATCCCAATGCCATCGGTTACGATGGTTTGGGCTACGTGACCGAACACGAGAAAATGATTGCCGTAGCCAAAAACAGCAACTCGCCTTACGTGCTGCCCAGTGTGGCCACTGGCACCGACGGCAGCTATCCCATTGCCCGCGCCCTTTATATGTATACGGCCGGTGAACCTACCGACGTGATTGCCGAATATCTCAACTGGATCAGAGGCCCGGAGGGACAAAAAATCGTTGGCGAGTTAGGGTTTGTTCCTTTGCCCAGGCAGGAGTAACCAATGTTGCCTCAAGACTCTCGAAGTCTGACCACTGCGTCTATATTGAAACTTACTAATGAAGTTAGTAACTTCATTGTGGTATGAAGACCCTAAAGGTGTGCGACTCATAGTTCACCTAAGACCTTTAGGGTCTGGATAGCTCAGGAGTAATATGGCCACAAATATAGATGCCTCTCCACCTCAAAAATCTTCACCGGTGCCCATAATCAGTGCTCTCACGCGCATCCGCTGGGGGGAAACCCTTATTGAAAGTCTTGTCCGCATCGCCGGTGTGTCGGCCATTTTTATTGTGGGTCTGATTTTTCTCTTTTTGCTACGCGAGGGGCTACCCACCTTTCTCGACATTCCCCTCCGCCAGTTGTTTGGCCGCCGCTGGTATCCCATTGAAAACTACTTTGGCATCTGGTCGCTACTGTTTGGCTCCATTCTGGTCACCATCGGCGCGGTTATTATTGCCGTGCCGTTGGGACTCATCACCGCCATCTACCTGGGCGAAATCGCCCCTATCTGGCTGCGCGAAATGCTCAAACCCCTCATCGAGGTGCTGGCCGGGATTCCCTCAATTGTATTGGGCTTCTTGGGCTGGGTGGCGCTGGCTCCGTTGGTGCAGCAGTTGGGCGCGCCCACCGGCTTGACCGCCTTTACCGGCGCCCTCATCCTGGCCTACATGGCCCTGCCTACCATTATCAGCATTTCCGAAGATGCGCTGTACACCGTGCCCAAAGAGTACCGGGATGGCGCGCTGGCCATCGGCGCCACCCAATGGCAAACCATCTGGCGGGTGGTGCTACCCGCGGCCCGCTCCGGTCTCGTCATCGCTGTGATGCTGGGCGTAGGACGAGCCATTGGCGAAACAATGGCCGTGATGATGGTCACCGGTAACGCAGCCTATGTACCGCCCTTTGGTCTGGGCATGTTCTTCCAACCCGTCCGCACTATGACCGCCACCATCGCCGCCGAAATGGGTGAGGTCGCCCAAGGCAGCCTGCACTACAATGTGCTCTTTGGCATCGGCATTATTCTTTTCTTGATTACGGCGGGTATCAACTCGCTGGCCGCCCGATTGGTAGGCAACCAGCAACCCCGCCGAAAAGGGGGACAGTTGTGAAACGACAACACACCCAAAGAATCGCCGTGGGCGCTATCACCACCGTAGCCATCTTGGTGGTTATCCCCATCATCGCCGTTATTATCTACATTATTTACGAAGGCATTGGGGCTATCAGTTGGGAGTTTCTGACCCGGCCACCCCACAACGGCATGCGCGAGGGCGGTATTATGCCCGCCATTCTGGGCACGGTCATCCTGACCTTTGGCACCACCCTTGTTTCGGTGCCGCTAGCCATTGGCGCGGCCATCTACCTGGCCGAATACGCCAGCGACAACCGCCTGACCCGCTCCGTGCGCCTGGCCATTGTCAACCTGGCCGGTATTCCGTCGATTGTGTACGGATTGTTTGGGCTAGGCGCGTTTGTGCTGTTCATGAACTTTGGCACCTCCATTCTGGCCGGGTCGCTGACTCTGGGGATTATGACCCTACCGGTCATCATCAGCACCGCCGAGGAAGCCATTCTGGCCGTGCCGCAGCGTTTTCGGATGGTAAGTTTGAGTTTAGGGGCGACGCGCTGGCAAACCATCCGCTATCAGGTGCTGCCGCATGCCCTGCCCGGTATTATCACCGGCATTATCCTGGGACTGGGTCGTGCCGCCGGGGAAACCGCCCCCATCCTCTTCACCGTGGCCGCTTTTTATCTACCCGAATTGCCCGGCTCAATTTTTGACCAGACCATGGCCTTGCCCTACCATCTTTACGTTATCTCTACCCAGGTGCCGGGCATGCCCTTACAAATTCAATACGGCACTGCGCTGGTGCTGTTAATGATTGTGCTGTCGCTCACGTTTGTAGCCACCCTCTTTCGCACCAGTATGCGGCGTCGCCGGAGGTGGTAGGTTAGTTAAAATGAACAATGAAACAATGAAACAATGAGTAATGAGGCATTGAGATAATAACCGCCAGGGGCAACAACATAAACGATAAAGCGATGAAAAAGCCGAAAATTTCTATTCAAAATCTTTTCTTTACCTATGCCGACGGCACCGAGGCCCTGCGTAACATCTCGCTCGACATCTACGCCAAAGAGATTTTTGTACTGTTTGGCCCCTCGCGCAGCGGGAAGAGCACGCTGCTGCGTTTGCTCAACCGCCTGTCTGATTTGACCGAACACACCCGGCGCCAGGGGAATATTTTATTTAACAATAACGACATCTTTGTCCGTGGCGCCGATGTCGCCGATCTACGTCGCCGCATCAGCATGGTTTTTGCCATTCCCACCCCCTTGCCCGGCAGCATCCGCGAGAACTTAACCTACGGTCTCAAAATGGCCGGTATGCGCAACGTGGTCAAATTGGAGGAACGCGTGGAACGGTCGTTAAAACAGGCTGCCCTGTGGGACGAAGTACAAGACCGGCTCGACGAGTCGGCCTTTGACCTGTCGGGCGGCCAGCAGCAACGGCTCTGTTTGGCCCGCAGTCTGGCCCTGGAACCAGACGTTATTGCCCTGGACAACCCTACGTCCGGGCTGGACCCGCTTTCGACCAGCGTGGTGGAAGAATCGTTACAGGAACTCAAGCAGCAGTATACCATCATCTTTGTGCCGCACAGCGTGCAGCAGGCGGCCCGGGTGGCCGACCGCGCTGCTTTTTTGTTAGACGGCGAACTGATTGAGGCCAATGAGGCCAGCAAACTCTTTGCCAACCCCAAAGACAAACGCACTGAGGATTACATTACCGGACGGTTTGGTTAATGGCGCCCAAGATCGAGGTTCAAAATTTCAACTTCTTTTACGGCAACTTTCAGGCGCTGATTGATCTGAACATGGCCATTGCCGAGCGCCAGATTACTGCCCTGATTGGGCCGTCGGGCTGTGGCAAATCCACTTTTTTGCGTTCCATCAACCGGATGAACGACACCATCGGCAATACCCGGACCGAAGGTGAAATAGCCCTGGATGGAAAAAACGTTTACGATCAGGATGTGGATGTGGTGGAATTGCGGCAGCGGGTGGGGATGGTGTTTCAACGGCCCAATCCGTTTCCGCAGAGCATTTACAATAACGTGGCCTTTGGCCCGCGCGTGCTGGGAATGGCCAATAAGAAGCGAGCGCTTGACGAAATTGTCCGCGAGAGTCTGGTTGGGGCGGTTTTATGGGATGAAGTCAAACACCGGCTGGACGACCCGGCGTTTGATTTGAATCCAGGCCAACAGCAACGGTTGTGCATTGCCCGGACAATTGCGGTGAAGCCGGAGGTTATTTTGATGGACGAGCCGTGCTCGGCCCTGGACCCGGTGGCGACACTGAAAGTTGAGGATTTAATGCGGCGGCTGGCCGAGACCTACACCATTGTCATTGTCACCCACAATATGCAGCAGGCCGCGCGGGCGTCGGATTGGACCGGTTTTTTTTGGTTGGGAGAATTGGTGGAATTCAATGAAACTGCCGACCTGTTTCGGTGGCCGCAAAAGGAATTAACCGAGGCTTACATTACCGGACGGCGAGGGTAGGCCCCTCACCCTTCAAAGCGATAACCGACACTACGCACCGTGGTAATGCGTTTGGGTTTAGAGGGTTCGTCTTCAATCTTCTCCCGCAGCCAGCGAACGTGAACGTCAACCGTGCGCGACTCGCCAATATAGTCATACCCCCACACTTTGGTCAACAACAAATCACGCGAAAGAACCAGCCCCTGATTGCGCATTAACTCGGCCAGCAAGTCAAATTCCTTGTGACTGAGGTTGAGTTCCTGGTTGGCTTTGTAGACCTTGCGCCCCACCAGATCAATAACCAAATCGTCCGCCTGAAGCTGGTCGGGGGTGGCCGGTTTGGGCTTGCGCCGCAAGGCAGCCCGAACCCGGGCCAAAAACTCGCCCAGGCCAAAAGGTTTGGTAATGTAATCATCGGCGCCTGAATCCAGACCGATGATTTTGTCTACTTCACTGGAGCGAGCGGTCAACAAGATGATCGGTACGTCCAGTTCGCGGCGCAGGATACGGCACACCGACAGACCATCCAAGTTCGGCAGCATCACGTCAAGAATAATCAAACCAGGCAACTCATTCCGGGCCAAATCCAGACCAGCGGGGCCATCCATCGCCGTTAGCACTGCATAACCTTCTCGTTCCAGATTGTAGGCTAACGTTTCTTGCAGGGTTTCATCGTCTTCAACAATAAGAATGGTTGTTTTCTTGTCTTCTTCTGACATTATCAAACCCGGCTACAGAATTGTTTTCAAAGATGGGTCTGTCCAGTTTTTGGGGATAGACCGGGGATGCGTCCCAAAATTTCGGCAGTAGGGACACGACAATGTCCTATCCCTACCCTATGACCTAAAACTTGGGTCAGACCCGAGCGGGGGTACGGAGGTTACCCTGGCGCTCGCAAAAATTTTGAACGCAACTCTTGAAGATTATAACACAAAACGGCAATTGAGGGCGAGTCAAACCCGGACAACGGGGTTAATATTCCTGCCGAATTGGCAAGGCCACCTGAAACATCGAGCCGACACCTTCGGTGCTTTCCACCCACACCTGGCCATTGTGTAGCTCAACCAGTTCTTTGACCACCGCCAGGCCCATCCCCATCCCGCTTTTTTCACCCAGGCCTTCGTGGTCAAGCTGGTAAAATGGCTTAAAGATGTTTTCAATCTCTCTGAGGGGAATCCCCACGCCATTATCCGCCACAGCCAGAATGACATGCGACTGGGTCAATTTTTGTTTCCCTTCGGAACTGACCCAGGCTCGCAGGGTAACCCGGCCTCCTTTGGGCGTAAAATGGCAGGCGTTGGAGAGAAGATTGTCTAATATTTGCTGCAAGTGCCGGCGGTCGGCCTCAATAGAGGGCAACTCGTCTCTGATCTCGCGCTGCAGGGTTATTTCCCGGGTTTGCGCCAGGGGGCTGATTTCTCGCAAAGCCTGGTTGATAACTTTGGTCACATCCACCTCTTTGAACCGGGCCAGGCTGGGATGCCGATGCTCGGTAATAATCTGAACGGCATTATCCAGCACCTCCGCCATCTGTTCGGCGCTACCAAGGATGAGTCGTTCCGTCCGAAGCTGCTCCTCCGAGTATCCGCCCAACACGCCCTGAGTAATCAACTCGGTATAGCCCTTGATGGTGGTTAAAGGCCCCCGCAGTTCACGCGATAGAGCCGCCACAAACTCGTAACGCGCCTGATCGGCTTTGACCTCCGGGGTGACATCCTTAAAAATGGCAATAATGCCCAACCACTCCCGCTGGTCGTTGCGCCAGGGAATAAGATGGCCCTGGAGCGCCCGCTCGTCATTTTCAATGAAGGTGGGCAGGGGTTGATCTCGCCGGGAGAAGGCTGTGGCCAAGTTTTCAATCGGTTCTGAGGAGTCGATTTGCCCATAGATGGCGCCAATGGGCTGCCCTAATAAATCCTGACGAGGCCGGGCCAAAATACGTTCGGCGGCTTTGTTGACCAACTTCACCCGGCCGGTGGTATCGCTCAGAATTACTCCTTCGCTCAGGGACTCAAAAATGGTCAGGTATTCATCGGCTGTCCTGGCCGGAACGGGCGTGGCTTCACTCACCGGCGGCACAGTTGGCGGTGGGACAGGTTCGCGTCCCATTTCCGGCGCGAGCGCATCCGGTTCCAACTCCCTCTCCCCGGCCAACGGTTGATCAGGCTCGTCAACCGGCTCTGCTTCAAATTCGCGGGCGTATTCACGGGTGGCCCGGGAGAATTGCTGCTGCACGGTGGCCGCCATAGCTTCGGCCTGCAACTCCAATTCCAGGTAACGGCGGCGATGTTCAAGCATGGCGGCAATTTGAGGGGATAGCTCCTGACATAAATCCAAATCGCTCTCCGGAATAGGACGATGGGTGACAGGATTGCCCAACATCAGGGCGCCTACCGGTCGCCCCTGGACGGCGAGGGGTTGAATCAGGGTAGGGCCAACCCGTTCCTCATGCCAAAGTCCATAAAGCTGAGACAAACCATTGGCGTTTTGTTGCGGCAACAACAATTGCTGCTGGCTTTCAATGGCCTGTTGTAATGCAGGATATTCATCCAATTCAAACACCATCTCATCTCGACTGGTAATGTGAAAGGGTTTATCCGGGCTGTAAACCGTCACCAGGTGGGCCAGACCGATGGCTTTGACATCGAGCATAAAGATGACCGATTGGTCAGCATGGGTAATCCGGGCCATACTCTGCACAATATGCTCCATGGATTGGTTCAGGTTGGGCACATTAGAGATAATTTCCCGAGACTCGAGCAAGCGCTGGCGTTGGCGCCCCAGGTTGGTTGCCTCTTTAATAGCCTTATCCGCCAGCACTTGCCGCTCCTGGAAAAATTGAATGGCTTCGCGATATGTTTGCAAACCTTCCCAATGAATGGCCGCCATTAGAACGGCATAGGCCAACAAGGTAAATAGCCAGGAAACGGTGGTCAGGCCCGCCAGGACAAGGATATTAGCCAGGCCCAACATCAGGGGAGGAGCGAGATGAGTCCAGCGCACCTGGTTTTGAACCACAAATATGAGCGGCGCGCCCAACACGGCAATGATGAGTCCATAAATCTGAGGGGGCACTTTCTCCAACAATGGAAGGGGGGCCAGGGGTAAAAAAGTAACAAAGACGGCGATAGCTCCAGCCATCCACAACAACTCTCGCCAACGTGAAGGCAGGTGCGCGGCGGAGCCAATTA
This sequence comes from Anaerolineae bacterium, assembly GCA_016926805.1. Taxonomy (GTDB): domain Bacteria; phylum Chloroflexota; class Anaerolineae; order 4572-78; family J111; genus JAFGNV01. The sequence goes on along the minus strand of JAFGNV010000179.1, from coordinate 3,167 downwards.
AGATCCAGACAACGCAAAATATGTTAAAAATTTCCAGCGAATCAATAATTCTGGTTGCCAGCGCCAGGTTGCGCGAAAAGACGGTTAGAGAAATGATTAACACCAGCAAGCGGCCTATCACCAACAGCATTAGGGGGAACAATCGCTCGCTGCGGCCCTCTCTGGCAAAACTGACAAACCCCAATAATAGGGCAGCCAGCGCAAACAGCTCAACTGCCAGTAGATAAATCTGCATCTACTTAATTCACCTCTAACCGTAATGTACTTTCAAAATACCCAGGTCTGCCAGAGAGCGATGGGTCTGTCCGAAATTTTAGGACAGACGGGGGCGCGGGGGGTATCCCCCCGAATCCCCCCTGGTTTGTCCAGATTTCGGGCAACTGAAGGTTGCACAAAATTCTGGACGCACCCGAGAGCGAGATTGTTAGGATGGAAAGGTGCAATCTAGAACAAATGCTAACCGCGTATCTTGAGTATAACAAATCAATTTAATAGAGACAATGGGCTTTTGGGGGGAGTGAATATTTTGTTCACTTTTCGCCTTGCAAAATAAACTTCAACCCCCGATTGAAGGCTTCCGGTTTATTTCCCGAATGTCGCTCTCCCTCGATTATCCGCGTCTCCATCTTGAGTCCCCGGTAACCACGTTCGTTCATGACCTCTATGAACGCCTTGACCGGGGGGGCCAAAGGCTCCAGTTCACCGACGCTCAAATACAGTTTGACCGGCAGGTCTTGATGCTGGCTGGCATACTCGGCTTCCTGCTCAAAGATAGCCCCATCGCCAAAAGGCACGGCCGGACTCGCCGCCACATACCCGCTAAATAACCCCGGTTCGGCAAACAGGGCGTACAAAGCAAACAGGCCGCCAAACGAACTGCCCATCAGCATCCTGCGCGACGCGTCGGCCCGATAATTTGTTTCGATCAAAGGAAACAGTTCCTCCTTGAGAAAAGCCAGGAATTTGGGCGCATCACCGGAACCCGGGACTGAGTTTTCCGCCGCCAGAGTATAGTCCATCGCCCTGAGCGCCTCGTAATTCGGATTGTCCCCGGAGTAGGTAACGCCCACGATAATGATTTCAGGGATGAACTTGTCGTAGTGGAGACCGCCGTAGATAGAGTCGAGTAGCTTAAAATCCCACTGCCCGTCAAGCACGTAAAGCACGGGATACTTGCGCGCTTTATTTGGCCTGTATTCATCTGGCAGGCGGATGTAAAGATCGTAGGTGCGGCCAGTGTTGGTAGATTTGAGGGTCCTGACCTCCGAGTTCGGCAGAGTAACCCGGGGCAAGGTTGAGTTGCTTGCTGCCGGTGTTTGTTGACCGCACGCGCTGACAATCAAGCAGCCCAACATGCCCATAAAAAACACATAGGGTTGAAATGAAAATTCCATGAGATTGAATTCCTCCTTATTCACCCAACTTGAATTTGATTGAAAGCCTGTGGAAATTTGTCAAATTTGAACCACGCCTATTTTTGAAAGCAGAATAAAAACAGGACACATTGACTTGGGGCGACAACGTGTCCTGCTATTCAACGAGGTATGTTTACAATTCGGAGACTAATACGCTGGCGGCCAGAACGATAAACCCAATAACTACGAGCCAGAAAGAGAGGCCGGTTAACACGGGGATTTGAATTAATGCTGCCAGAAGCCCAATTACGGCTATTACAACGGCAACGATAAAGGTGATTTGTTTAGGTGCACTTAAGTTCATTTTATTTCTCCTGTTTTTTGTGATTTTCCAATTGTTTAAAGAAATTAGTTTTTGTTTACCCGCTTGAGCGGGCAAAGTTGCCGATGAATTTTTTACGAAGGAAGAGTTGGGATTTTTAATACCTGACCAACTCTGATCAAATTGGGATCATCGCCGATGATGTCCTTGTTCGCTTCGTAAATGAGCATCCATTTGTCTTTCGCGATTGAGTTGTAATACTTTTTAGAGAGCAGGCTGAGCGATTCGCCGGGGACAACGGTGTGTTCAGTGATGTATTTGGCGGCTTTGGCGGCAGCGGCAGCTGCTTCTGCTTTGGCCATTGCTTCTTCTTTTTTGCGGGCTACTTTGGCTTCGAACTCAGCTTTGATTTCGGCCTCGCGTTCTGCTTTGGCTTTGGCGGCAGCAGCATCTGCTTTGGCTTTGGCGGCGGCAGCTGCTTCTGCTTTGGCTTTGACCATTGCTTCGCGTTTGGCTTTAACAGCCGCTTCGGCCTTGGCCTTGGCCTTGGCCTTGGCCTCTGCATCTGCCTTAGCTTTTTCGGCAGCAGCAGCGGCATCTGCTTTGGCTCTGGCAGCAGCCGCTGCTTTTGCTTCGGCGTCTGCCCTCGCTTTTTTGTCGGCGTCTGTTGCTTTAAGAGCAGCTTTTATTTTTTGCAGAGCAGCGGCCTCTTTTTTGCTTACTTTTTCGCCCAGTCCCAACATGCCTTCGCCGGCGCTTTCGGCAACCGATTGACCGAGTTCTATCAGGAATGCTCTGAATTTTTCTCCTTCCCGACGGTCAACTTTTGTATCAAGGATTTTAGCTACTTTCTCAAGTGCTTCTACTGCGTCTGATAATGTTGCACCATTTAACTCTTTGGCCGGTTTGCCTTTGTCGGCGATAACTTCACGAATGAGTTGACTATCAGATTCGTAGCCGGCTACGGCTTTTTTGAAGGCCTGCGATTCTTTTATTTTGGTTGTTAAGGCAACCTGATTGTCGGCTGCGGCCAAGGCTGCGTTTACCCAATCTGGGGAATCTTTGATCAAACTCCATTCTTCTGCACTAAAAGATGTTTTTGACGCCATAATCATTCTCCTGTATTTCTAATAAGTTATCTGAATTTTGTATTCCGTTAAATCAGGTTTATTGCTGCTGTTGAAGACTGAGTTGAACAGCAGGTCTTCGAGGCGGAAGCCGCCCTGTCGGTTGGTTAGTCCACCCGATGGCGCGTAGGACGCACCGGGGCCGCTTACTGCATTAGAGAGTAATTTACCCATTACAAACGTAACAACCACCTGAGCGACTTCGTGTGATAATTCTCTGTTTTGTTTGTCTTACCTCAGGACTTACACAAACATGTCATTTTGAGCGACCAGAGAGAGCGAAAAATCCCTAAAACGTGGTCTTGCCAATAGAATTTTTGGGGATTCTTCACTCCGCTTTGCTTCGTTCAGAATGACATGCGT
>JAFGNV010000178.1 GCA_016926805.1 Anaerolineae bacterium | reverse complement strand
TATTTTGATGCCAGCGGTTGCCCCTCGCACGAGTTGGTTGATGACAGCACCCTCAAGATCGATATGACAGACGAACGTTGCATTCGCGCCGCGAAGTTGGTCGACCACATGCTGGCCAACGGCACGATGTTCAACACCGATTATTGGTCAGCTGAATGGGCTAGCATCGTCTCATCTGACCATCTGTTGACGCTGTGGGGCCCGGCCTGGATGTTCGGCGTCTTCGGTGGCAACGAGGATAGCTCCTGGTACAAGACGTCTGACCAGCAACTCGGGGTTGCCCCGCCGCTGAAGTGGAAAGATGATGCTGAGGCCCAGACTCCGGCCATGGGTGGTGCGGCTTGGACCGTCTCCAACCATACCAAGAATCCCAAACTGGCCGCGGATTTTGCCCAGTGGGTCACCACCGACCCGGGTTTCTGGGCAGGGACCACCAATTTCCCGTCGTACGAACCCATCCAGCCTCTGTGGCAGGAAGCAGTGGCGAGCAATGCGCTCTTTGCCAACGACCCCTTCCCGGTCTACGCGGAAGCCGCCTCTCAGATTACGCCGCTCGACAAGTGGCCGCGGTTCGACCTCATCGCCCCCTTGAGTGAGGTTGTCAAGACAGCGTTGACCGAGGAGATAACGGTCGAAGAGAGCCTGCCGCAAGTGGCCGAAAAGATCGCCCCGCTGGCGGAAGTGAATGGGTACCAGGTTGTTACCAAGTAATGGCGGCTAGTTTCAGGTAATTCTTTAGACGCAAGTGAAGGTGGGGCGTGTTTCGGAATGCTAAGGATTGGAAATAAATTAACTTTCTTAATGCAGAGCCAAAATGGGGAGTAATTTCACCTCTAAATGCGGAAGTTGTCCTAAACTAAGTTTAGGCTTAATCCTTAGCCCTGAGGCCCACAGAAATGCGCCCTGCCCTCCATCTTCTTTCTGGAAAGATGCAGCCCACAGGAGTTTTCCTTGACTAATCAAACAGTATCCTCCTCTTTTCTGACTTCGGCGGGCAGGCCGCGTATCCCAGGTTTTTCCCGCTGGCGGCGGCATTTGTCTGCCTATTTGTTCGTGTTGCCATATGTTCTGGTCATGGTGGCTTTCGGCCTTGGTCCAGGTCTCTACGCCCTATTGATCAGTTTCGCCGATTTCAGCGCTGGGGTGCCGGACTATTTTGCAGCCGGGGTTAGCAATTACTATACCGTTTTTACTGATTTTCGCTTCACCTTTACTTTTAGCAACATCGCCAAGTTTTTGGTGATCTCAGTACCGCTCGGGATTGCCATGGTTGTCATATTGGCAATATTGTTACAAATGCGCCCCGGGAAGTTGACCACGGCTTTGCGCACTCTCTATTTCATACCCGGCGCAGTGACGGGACCCATCCTGGTGCTGGTTGCCATTTTCGTACTGGATCCCAGTATCAGCCCTTTTCAGAACCTTTTAAAGGGCATGGGTTTTTCCTTGCTCAATGATGTAATCTACCCCGGCAGCTTGCCTGTGATCTTCACCCTCATTGGTTTCTTCTCCGGCGCAGGTCTTTGGATTGCGATTCAATATGGGGCGTTGGAAGCTCTTCCCACAGAAGTTTTGGAGGCAGCCACCATTGATGGCTGCAATGTGTGGCAGAAGATTCTGCATATCAGACTGCCGCTCATTCGCCCTTATATCATTTATCAATTCATTTTGATTTTTGCCGGGAATGTGCAATTGTTCGTGGAACCACAGATTTTGGGCGGCGGCAACAACCTCGGCGTGGGCGCCAATGTGCCGGCGGTCTGGTCGCCGAACCAATTGGCCTACAATTTCGCCTTTGAGATGGGAAACTTTGCCACCGCTTCTGCGCTGTCGCTGTTGATGCTGGTGATTGGGCTGGGGGCCGCTTACGTGATAATCAGTTGGACCGGTTTTTTCAATATTGAAAACTAAGGAGAGCGTCGCATGTCGCAATTCAATCAAACGTACCTTGACTCTCGTCCGACTCTACGGCAAAGATGGAAGCGTTTCTGGAAGAGAACCAGCGGCGGTGAAATTGGATTTTTTGGGTTTTGCCTGCGTTGGGCGGTGTTGTTGTTGTTTGCCGTATATTTCGTGGTACCCTTACTCTGGCTTGTCCTGGCGCCTTCCAAAAGCGCACCGCAACTTCTTGAACTGAACCCTCTGGCCTTTGGCTCGCTCCACCGTATTGGGGAAGCGTGGCAGAGAATTGTGGAGTATCAGGATGGCGAAGTGCTGGTATGGGCGTCCAATTCCATCCAATACGCGCTATGGGCATTGGCCCTGTCCCTGGCCGCTTGCATTCCCGCAGGCTACATCTTAGCCGCAGCGCGATTTCCAGGTCGCCGCCTATTGCTTTGGCTGACCTTGATTACGATGTTGCTGCCTCCCTCGGCCCTGGTATTGCCCTTATTCATGGAACTGAATCTGGTGCATTTGATTAACACCAAGTGGGCTGTCATTTTGCCGTCAGCCTTCTTCCCCTTCGGCACATACTTGACCTATATCTACTACGCCTCCAGCCTGCCGCCGGAATTGCTCGACGCGGCGCGGGTAGACGGTTGTTCCGAACTGCAAGTGTTCTGGCATATCGCCTTGCCGCTGGCCGCACCCCTGTTGGGCTTGCTGGCCTTCATCAATTTCACCACGAATTGGAACAATTTTTTCGGCCCCTATGTTCTGTTGAATGACGATACGCTTTTTAACCTTCCGGTCGGGCTGCAGCAGTTTGTCGCAGCCACATCCGCCATCCGTCCCGGATTCAACCCTAGCCCCGGTGTTATGGTCGGTTATCAACAAGCCGAAGCCGCCTTATTCGGGTTAATCATGATCGTGCCCGTAGCCATTGTATTCCTGGTCGCTCAACGCTATGTCATTGGGGGCGCATTCACCGGTTCAATAAAAGGATAAGCTCTCTTGGCTTCCGGGGCCATTCAAATATATCCATCCAAATGGAGCAAACTTTAGAGGACCTCCAATGAAACAAGCCAATGATTTTTTGATTGACATGTTGGATTTCGACACACCTGAAACAGCAGACGACATTCTCTGGCGGGCGTGCCGTCCGACCGGCATCAGTCGCGCGTCGAACGGTGATGTTTTTCTGATTATCCCCTTTCAGGCGCAGAAAAAGGGATTGGTGGTTGAGGCCGATTCGGAAATTGCCAGAAAAGAATACAAGCTGCGAGCGCGGGCGTATGGCGATAGCATCATGCGCCTGTCAATAGCATTTGACGATGTGTTGCCCGATGATGCCAACCCAGGGTTGGATAGCCCCATGTTAGAAATGCACGATTCGCTCGTTGTTGAAGTCTTGTCGGTGCAGACAACGGACAGCGGCTGGGAAATCAGAGACAGCCACAACAGGCTGCGAATGCGGGTCAATTTAACTGAACCTCTGCTCAAAATGTGGAGTAATTTGCAACCCCCACCCGATGAAACGCTGGATATTGAACTATTCCCCGACGGCCAAACAAGCGTCCCCCTCATGGCCTACGATCAATTCTTTCCTCAAAAACACGATTCTATGGCGATGGGCTTTGTTGAACGGGCGGGCGTTCCCCACCGGGCGCTCTTTTCCTTTCACGCCCGGCCCAACGAGAAATTCACCGGAACCGGCGAGCGTTTTGCCCGGCTGGACCTGGCCGGGCGCACGTTTATCCTGGAAAACACCGATGGTCTTGGTGTCAACAGCCGCCGCGCCTACAAAAACATTCCTTTTTATCTGACCAGCCGTCCGTACGGGTTATTCATCCACTCCTCGGCCCACATGCGACTCTCGTTGGCCGATATTTCCACGCGGGCGGCCCAGGGGCTGGTGGAAGAGCCAGGATTGGATCTATTTGTCATCGGTGGCGGTACGGTTGAACAGGTGATGTACAATTATCGCCGTTTGACCGGCTTTCCCCAGGACGTGCCTGTCTGGAGCTACGGTACCTGGATGTCTCGGATGACTTACTTTTCCGCAGAAGAAGTGCGAACCGTGGCCAGAAAACTGCGGGAAGGTGACTTTCCATGCGACGTGCTCCATCTCGATACAGGCTGGTTTGCCAAAGATTGGGTGTGTGAGTGGGAATTTAGCCGGGAGCGTTTTCCCGATCCCGAAACGTTTATCAAAGACATGCGAAAAGATGGATACCGTATTACCCTGTGGCAAATGCCTAATTTGGGACCGGGCAACAAACTTTTTGCTATGGCGGTTGAAAAAGGCTATGCGGCCCCCAATCCCGCCCAAAATGAAAAGGTCGCTTCTGATTTTTCAGCCCAGACGCTGGGAGGAAGGATTGATTTTTCTAACCCAGAAGCGGTCGCGTGGTATCAAGGTCTGTTAGAACGACTGTTAAAAATGGGGGTAGCGGCCATCAAAACCGACTTTGGCGAGGATGTTCATTTTAACGCCAAGTACCAGCTGCCCGCAGCCAAACTGCACAACCTTTATGCGCTGCTGTATCAACAAGCAGCCTATGAAATCACCAAGAAAACTACCGGTGCGGGCCTCATTTGGGCGCGGGCCAGTTGGGCCGGCAGCCAGCGCTATCCGCTTCACTGGGGCGGAGACAGCGCCTGCACCTGGGATGGTTTAGCCGGTTCTCTGCGCGGCGGGCTGCACCTGGGGCTATCCGGTTTTGCTTTTTGGAGCCACGATGTGCCCGGTTTTCACGGCCTGCCCAACTTTATGAACAATTGGCCCGCCGATGATCTGTATGTCCGCTGGACGCAATTTGGCGTATTTACCTCCCACCTCCGGTATCACGGCAGCTCCCCCCGCGAACCCTACGAATATCCCGCCATAGCCGGCATTGTACGGCAATGGTGGAAGCTGCGTTACGCGCTGATTCCGTATCTGGTAGAACAAGGGCAACACGTCATCGAAACCGGTTTGCCAATGCTGCGCGCCCTGATCTTTCACCATGAAGACGATCCCACATGCTGGCACATTGACGACCAGTATTACTTTGGCGATGCCTTTCTG
>JAFGNV010000014.1 GCA_016926805.1 Anaerolineae bacterium | reverse complement strand
TGGGGAATTCCTTAAGCTTTTCCACTTTGCTTGACCATATTCTTGGAGTTGCAACTCATCTTGCCAGCAAACTTTGGCGGGATTTAAAAATTGGAAAAGCCTAAGGCCGCGAGGTTTCAAAAATCCTGGGGAGTCTTGAAAAAGTTGCAGTTGAGGTGAAATATGATCAAAGTAGGCGTTTTTGGCGCAAGTGGATATACCGGATTTGAAATTATAGGGATGTTGCGTCGGCATCCCGCTGTTGAACTGGCATTTGCAACTTCCGAAAGTTCGGCGGGCCTGGCCATCAGCGACCTGTATCCCGTGCCCTGGCCGATTCCCCTGGTGGCTTCGGCCAAAGCGCCGCTAGACCAGGTTGACGCGGTGTTTTGCTGCTTGCCTCACGCTGCGAGTATGCCCGCCGTGGTGGCGGCGCGGCAGGCCGGGGTGCGAGTGATTGACCTGTCTGCCGATTTTCGCCTGGATGATGTGGCCGTGTATAAAAAATTTTACGGCGTGCCGCATACCGCCCCGGATTTGTTGGCCGAGGCCGTTTACGGCGTGCCCGAAATCTACCGCGACCAGATCCGCTCAACCAATCTGCTGGCCTGTCCTGGCTGCTATCCTACCAGTGTCCTCCTGGGTTTGTACCCGTTGCTCAAAGCCACCCTGCTCAACCCGGCCGCGTTCATTATTGCCGACAGCAAAACCGGCGTGAGTGGCGCCGGACGAAAAGCCACGCTCAAAACCCACTTTGTAGAGGCCAACGAGAATTTGTCGCCTTATAACCTTGGGCAAAGCCATCGCCATACTGCCGAAATGATCCAGGAAATCAACAAGTTGGGCGGCCCCGGCAACAACGTAATTTTCTCACCTCACCTCATTCCCCTCAGCCGGGGAATGTTGTCTACCATTTATATCACCCTGGCCGAAGATTCGTCTGCCGAAACCATACACCAACTCTTTACCGACACCTATGCTGATGAACCATTTATCTGGGTGCTGCCCTTGGGCCAACTGGCCACCATGGCCCACACCCAGCGGACCAATCGCTGCGCCATTTCTATCACCCAGGTAACGACGCGTTTGTTTATTGTGTGTTCTTCTATTGATAATTTGCTCAAGGGAGCTTCTGGGGGGGCAGTGCAAAATTTCAATATCATGTTTGGCCTGACGGAAACTGAGGGGTTGGTTCAATAAGAGGGAGACGACGGCATGTTTGTTTTGAAAATCGGCGGTCAGGAATTAGATAATCCCGAGATGGTCAAAAGGCTGGGCCAGACTGTGGCCGCGCTGGATGCCCCCCCGATTTTGGTGCATGGAGGCGGCAAGGAAATCCGCGATTTGCAGCAGCGATTGGGGGTGAAGCCTCAGTACATTGACGGGCTGCGTGTGACCGATGCGGAGTCGTTGGATATTGTGCAGATGGTGCTGGTGGGGCGGATTAATAAACGATTGGTCTCCTCGTTATCGGTGGCCGGGGTGGATGCCTTTGGTATGTCCGGGGTAGACCGGGCGGCCATTAAAGCTGAGAAACTGGAGCATCCCGGTGGCGACCTGGGCCAGGTGGGGCACGTTGTGGAGGTGCGCACGGAAGTATTTGGCCGGTTGCTCGAGGATGGTATCACGCCGGTGTTATCGCCGCTATGTTATGGCCCCGATGGCAGTATCTTTAACGTCAATGCCGATCACGTGGCCATGGCCGTCGCTATTGCGATGCAGGCCGAAGCGCTGGTTTTTATTTCCAACGTACCCGGCGTGCTGCGTGATAACCAGCTCCTCCCTCACCTGACCGCCGCCGAGGTGGAACGGTTGATTCTGGATAAAGTTATTATTGACGGCATGATTCCCAAAGTCCGTTCCGCCCTGGATGCAATCGGCGGCGGCGTGCCAGCCGTGCGAATTACCAATTTGGATGGTTTAAAAGCCGGAACCGGCACGACAATTGTGCAAGCCTGATTCAACGCTTGTGCCCTACCCAGCCCGCAATCTGTAATATGTCACGGCGGCCCAGGCATTATCAACAATACTTTTTTGGAGGGACACCTCATGATCAACACCCAAAACATCATTGACTTGGAACAAACTTATGTTGTACAAACCTATATCCGGCCAAAGCTGGTATTTGAGCACGGCGAGGGCGTTTGGTTGTACGACACCGAAGGCAAGCAATACCTGGATGCCGGTAGCGGCATTGCCGTGAATGCCTTGGGGCATCGGCATGACGTGATTGTGAACGCAATCCGGGAGAACGCGGAGGGGCTGCTCCACGTATCCAACCTTTACCACACCGCGCCGCATGCCCTGCTGGCCCGCGACCTGTGTGAGGCGTCGTTTGCCGACCGGGTCTTTTTCTGTAACTCCGGCACCGAAGCTAACGAGGGCACGCTTAAATTTGCCCGCAAGTATGCGCGCGAGCAGGGCTATACCGATAAAACCGGCGTGGTCGCCTTCACCGGCTCGTTTCACGGACGGACCATGGGCGCGCTGGCGTGTACGGCCACCGAGAAGTATCGCCAACCGTTTGAACCCCTAATGGGTGACGTGACCTTTGCCGAGTTCAATGATCTTGATTGCGCCCACCAAACCATCACCGACCACACCTGCGCCGTGATTGTCGAGCCGGTGCAGGGTGAGGGTGGGGTGACGCCTGCTGCCCCTGAATTTTTGGCCGGGCTACGCGCCATCTGTAATGAGGTTGGGGCCTTGCTCATTTTTGATGAGGTACAATGCGGCCTGGGACGCGCTGGCACGCTGTGGGGTTACCAGGGCTATGACGTGACGCCCGACATGATGACCTTGGCCAAGTCGCTGGCCGGAGGGTTGCCGATGGGAGCGGTGTTGGTCACCCAGGCGGCGGCTGCCGTGATGCAGCCCGGCGATCACGCCAGCACGTTTGCCGGTGGCCCGTTGATCGCGTCTGTCGCCCGCGCCGTATTCAACCATATTAACCAACCTCACTTTTTGGCCGACGTGCAGGCCAAAAGCATTTATCTGGCAACCAGACTCAACCAGCTTGTGGCCCAGACGCCGCTGCTCACCGGCGTGCGGGGCAAAGGCCTGATGTGGGGTCTCATCTCTACTATTCCTGCCGCCGAAATTGTGGCCGAGGCTCGCCATCATGGTCTTGTCATCCTGGTGGCTGGCGAAAAAGTGGTGCGACTTCTGCCGCCGCTGGTCATCACCCAGCAGGAGCTTGATTTGTTGGTTGAGCGATTGCAGGCTACCCTGGAGTCGGTGGGATAGAAATTGGTTATAAAATTCAATGTTCATCTCCGACCGGTAGAGGTATTGGAAAATGACAAACACTAAAAACTGGATTATCCGCCGGGCGCGCCCCGCCGATGTTTCCCGGATGATACCGCTGCTCAACAAGTTTATTCAGGAAAATCAGATTTTACCCCGCACCGAGGAGGATGTGTATCGCACGGTGCGGGAGTGGGTGGTGGCCGAGGCGGAGAATACCCAGATCGTTGGGATGGGATCGCTGGCGATTATGGCGCACGATTTGGCCGAAATCCGGTCGCTGGTTATTCACCCCAATTTTCAAGGGTGGGGTATTGGTCGCCAGATTGTCGAGATGTTGCTGGCTGAGGCGGTATTTCTGCACATAGGCCGGATTTTTGCCCTGACCCGCAAGCCGGATTTTTTTCTAAAGTTGGGCTTTCAACTGACCCGGATCGAAAAGCTGCCCCGTAAAGTTCGTCGAGATTGTGTATTTTGCCCCATCTTCCACGCTTGCGACGAGGTGGCCTTGATAATCTATGGCCAAGACCTGGCTTTGGTCGATACTTCGGCGGGGGCGTTGGGAGTATCCAAGAATGGAAAAACGCCGTCGCCGGTTGCGCCGCTATGGGTCGAAGCGAACCATGAAAAAATCTCTTAATGATGGTTTGGTCTTATGTTTCCTTTAGAGACGGTCATGATGAGCAGGCAGAAAGATGACAATGAAGATTTCAGCATTTACCATTGACAATTATGACCCGGTGATGGCTCTGTGGCAGCAAACTGAGGGGGTTGGCTTGAGTAGCGCCGATGCCAGAGAAAGTATTCAATCCTATCTGGAACGGAATCCCGGCCTGAGTTTTATTGCTGTGGAAGATGGCCAACTGGTTGGGGCGGTGTTGAGTGGTCACGACGGTCGGCGGGGGTACATTCACCATCTGGCCGTGCACCCTAACTATCGTCGCCAGGGGATTGGTCGCCAGTTGGTTGACAGATGCATGGCGGTTCTGCAGGCAGCGGGTATTCAAAAATGCCATCTCTTCATTTTCCATCAAAATCATAACGGCATCGGTTTTTGGCAAAGCGTCGGTTGGGCCAGGCGGTCGGACATCGGAGTGATGTCGAAAAATATCGGCTAAACCGACGCCATCCGCCCCGTAACCACTCATTTTTTGACCCCGGCTTGTCCCAAAATTTGGGACAAGCCCCCTTGCCCCCTTTCTACTTTTGTGTTACGATTTTTTGTAGCTCAGCTACGACGATTCAGCGTGGAAAGAGCGTACAATAAAGTGGAAAGGACTCTCCTATGCAAAACCTGGCTCCCCATTGGCAGAAATTTCTCAAGAATTTAGGTTGGTATGTTCTTGCCCTGGTGGCGTTAATTATCCTGTTTACCTTTGTGCGTACCTTTCCGGTATTGCTGACCTTATGGGCCGTGGCCTTGATTGGGGGTGGCTGGCTGGCATTTCAATTCAGCCAATGTGTGTTTGGCCGGGATGAGGCCACGATCAGCGAGGAAAGAGTCAATGCCCAGGTGGAACAAGCTTTGTCTTACCAGGCCCAAATTGAGCGGTTGATAAAGTCTACGGCCCATAAAACGGATCAGGTCCACCTGGAACAGTTGCATCTGCAAATCGACGCCTGGACAGCAGCCATTTACAACCTGGCCGAACGTCTGAGCAGCCTGCGCCGGGATGATCTCATCCGGCGGGATACGAAAGAAGTGCCCAAAGCCATCGCCGATTTAGAGACCCGGCTGGAGAGTGAAACCGACGAAGTGGTGCGCGGTCAACTGGCGCATACATTGGAAAACCGCCGGAAGCAGCTTGCCTCTTTGACCCAGTTGCAAACGATGATGCGACGAGCCGAAATTCAGATCGAGAGTACCCTGTCCCAATTAGGCACTATTTATTCGCAAATCCTCACCGGCCAATCGACCAGCCACGTGGCCGACTACGATCGGATCTCGGCGGATGTGGATGAGGAGGTACGCCAGTTGCAGGATCACCTGGAGGCGTTGCGAGAAGTAAAGTTAGGGTAATTTCAGGCCAGGTGTTTTACCCAACGATTCTCTTGATACGTCTCAATGGGCTGCAATGACTCATATAGACGATTGGAGACATTCGGCTCCGGCGCTGAACCGATGTAGGCGTAGCGCACGCCTCTGGCCCGCAATCGCCTGAAACACTCGCTGAGCACAGCTTTGGCCAGACCTCTTTGTCGATAATCAGGGTGCGTACCCACGGGATCAATCTCGGCAATGTGATTTTGGGGGTCGATCCAGGCAAGACAAAAAGCCACGTGCTCACCTTTGGGTGAAACAACGCAGAAATCCAAATCGAATGAATAGCTCGGCGCCGAACTCTTGCCCTCAAACCACGCCTGATTGAGATACGTATTGTTAAATGTTTTGCGTTCAACCGCGATGTGTTTTTCGATAGCGCCGTTTTCGGCCAGGGTCTCGATCCGGAATCCCGGCGGTAAATCAACCGCCGGATATGGTCGGGATACATCGTACGTCCACATGTGGCCATGATCCCCCAGGTCTTCGTAGCCCAATTGCGTCAGCAGTTTTTGGCGCTCCATATCATCAAGTTGGGCATACGTTTCAATATTTTCTCTTCCGTTTGCCCAGATGCGCTCGATCCAGACCAGCATATCCGGTTCAATAAAACGATATTCGGGATGTATTTGCAGGTGGATGCCATTGTCCCCATATTCAGAGATGCAGAAACCGACCAGTTCGCCCGCTTCATTTCGCCAAAGATGGACATTGCTGGTAAAGAAGGTTACTGGCTCATCAACCTTGGCGTACTTCCAGTTTTCAAGCCGGGCAAAAAACCAATTGTGGGGTTTGCCGGTGAGGGCATAGCTGGTTATCAGTAACTTCCACATATCCTCAAATTCGGCATCGTTATGAGTATAGGCAAAATCATGCACAGCCATTGCTCCCTCCTTTATCAACGTTGAGAACGTCTATCATCGTAAAAATAAAAAAGGAAGGCTGAGAATCACCCAACCTTCCCTTTCCTTCCTGAAAGCTCAAATCGCCACCGCCTGTTTGTAGAGTTGCTCGTAACTGCTTTCGGCCTGGCGGTGGAACTGCTTGGTGTAAAGCGAGTAGTAGTGCCCCTTGGCCCGGATCAGTTCCGCGTGCGAACCTATCTCAGTGATCCGTCCGTCTTCGATAACCAGAATCCGGTCGGCCCGTTTGATGGTTGACAGGCGGTGAGCGATGATGAAACTGGTGCGGCCCGCCATCAACGTTTCCATCCCCTGCTGAATCAGGGCCTCGGTCAGGGTGTCCACCGAGCTAGTGGCTTCATCCATCACAAAGATTTCGGGCTGGGCCAGCATAGCCCGGGCCAGGCTGATGAGCTGCTTTTGCCCGGTCGAGAGCAGGTTGCCGCCTTCTCCCACTTCCTCGTCGTAACCTCTTTCCATATCCACAATGAACTCGTGGGCATGAGCCAGCCTGGCCGCAGCCTCGATGTCTTCGTCCGTGGCCTCGAGTCGCCCGTAGCGGATGTTGTCTCGAACCGTGCCCGAGAAGAGATGCGGTGTTTGCAGCACCACGCCGATGCGAGACTGGATGGCGTGCAGGGTGAACGAGGTGTAATCCGTTCCGCCAATCCGAATCACGCCCGCCTTTGGTTCGTAAAAGCGACAAATCAGGTTGACGATGGTCGACTTGCCGCCGCCGGTCGGCCCAACCAGGGCAATGGTTTCGCCCTGTTTGACGTGCAGATTGAAATCGGTTAACACCGGTTTGTCTTTTTCGTAGTAGAAGTCCACGTGGTCAAACTCGATGTCGCCCCGGATGGTGCCGGGATCAAAGGCATCGGGTCGGTCCACAATCTCCGGCTCGGCATCGATGAGCGAGAAGACCCGCTCCGCCGAGGCCACCGAATTCTGCATCTCGGCGTACACCCGGGCCAGCTCCAAAATTGGCCAGAGCATAAAGGTGAGGTAAGAGATAAAGGCCTGCAAACTACCCACCGTCATTCCGGCTACCTGAATCTGCCAGCCGCCGTACCAGATGATCGCTCCCAGGGCAACCGCCCCGGTTACCTGCACCGCAGGCATAAACAGGGCCGATAGCCATGCCGCCCGATAAGCGGCCTGATACAATTTGGTGGCCTGACCGTCAAATTCCTCCAGGTTTTTCTCCTCGCGGGTCAGGGCCTTGACCACGCGCACGCCAGTGATGTTCTCGTTGTAAACCCCGGTCAGTTTGGAGTTCATCTTTCGGGCGCGACGATACTCGAGCAAAATTTTCTTTTTGAATATTGTCGCAATCACCAGCAGGATGGGGATAACAAACACCATCACCATGGCCAGTTGCCAGTTGATGATGAACATGAAAATCAGAGCTGCGGTGATGTTGAGTGTCGACCAGGTGCTGTCGATAAGACCCCAGGTGATCAGGTCGGCAATACGGCTGGAGTCCGAAGTGACGCGGGACATAATCCAGCCCACCGGCGTTTTGCTGTAGTAAGATAGCGAAAGCGCCTGGAGGTGTTTGAACAACGTCTCGCGCATGTCGTACTGAATGCGCTGCCCCAAAATACCGGCCAGGTAGATGAAGCCAAACACCGCCAAGGCCTGAACCAGAGCCATCCCGGCGTAGAGGGTAAAAAGTTGCCTCATCCGTTCTACATTGCCGGGGACTATGCCCTCGTCGATGATGAGTTTGCTGAGATAGGTAAAAACCGAGTCCTGAAAAGACACCAGGCCAATCAGCAACAAAAAGCCCACCACCCAGCGCCAGTACGGTTTAGTTTGTGCCGCAATCCGTTTGATGGTCTGGCCGTTAAATTCGGTTGTGAATTCTTCTTCTTCAAAGTAATAATCTGACATGAGAATTCTCCAGAAAACTCTGTAAGATTTCCGCAGGTCACGGTTCGCAACCCGACATTCTTGGTTGTCACCATGACCTGCGGGTTTATCTTATTAGCTCTTTCACCCGCCCGTTGCCGGACCCATTGACGGGCATAACTTTCGACTCGCCCATATCCTGGGCCACGCTGGCTTGCAGCTCGTAGACCTTCCGGTAAATTCCGTCCTGAGTCATCAGTTGGTGGTGATTACCTTGCTGGATGATCCGGCCTTTATCCAGAACCAGAATTTTGTCGGCCTGCATCACGGTTTGGATACGGTGTGCGATGATGAACGTGGTACGTCCTTTTTGCAGGCGTTCCAGAGCAGCGTGAATGTGGGCCTCGGTTTCGGTGTCTACGGCCGAGACGGCGTCGTCAAAAATCAGGATGCGTGGGTCTTTCAGCAGGGTCCGGGCGATGGTCACCCGTTGCTTCTGACCGCCAGACAGGGTGACGCCTTTTTCACCAACCAGGGTTTTATACCCCTCGGGAAAATCCATGATAACGTCGTGGATGGCTGCCGCCTGCGCCGCAGTTTCCACCTCTTCATCACTCACCTTGCGGTTAACGCCATAGGCGATGTTTTCGCGGATGGTGCGCGAGAAGAGAAATGGTTCCTGCTCCACAATCCCAATTTGTTGGCGCAGGTCATGCCGGGCGTAGTCTCGCAATTCGACCCCATCTAGCAGAATGCTGCCGTGGTAGTCGTAAAAGCGAGGCAGCAGGTTGACCAGGCTGCTCTTGCCCGAGCCGGTTCCACCTAACAGGGCTACCGTTTCGCCCGGTTCCACCCGGAACGAGATGTTGCGTAACACCGGCGCGCTATGGTCGTACTCAAAAGAGACATCCCGAAACTCAAGAGCGCCCCGGAGCGGGCGGTCGAGCCTGACCGTGCTGGTATCTAATCGTTCTTGATCCTGGCTTAAGATTTCGCTGATACGCTCGTAAGACACCAGGCCCATTGACGTTTGGATAATGAGACGGCCCATATTTTGCATCGGCCAGATAATCCAGATGACCAGTCCCACCATCGCCATATACGTGCCAATGGTGATTTCACCGTTGATGGTCATCAGCGCACCCATAATAAAGACAAATATCATTTGGGTGGCAGAGATAACCTCAGAGATGGGCCAGAAAAAGGCATGCCACATCAGTAGCCGTTTGCCCCGCCGAAATTGTTCCTGGTTGACCTCGCCAAACTTGTTGATTTCAAATTGTTGCCGGGCAAAGGCCTTGACCACCCGGACTCCACTCAAATTTTCTTGCAGGGTGGTCGACAATTTGCCTTCCTGATCCTGGTGGGCTTCGTAAGCCGAGTGAATCTGTTTGAAGAAGTAGGTCGAGATGGCCAACGTAAGCGGCATTGACAAAATGGATAAAAATCCCAATTTGACGTTCAGGCTGAACAGGGCGACCAGATTGATTGAAAACAACAGGCCAATCCGCCCCACGCCGATGATTTGTTCTGCAAACAGACGGCGGATGGTATCCACATCGGAGCTGCAACGTTGCACCAATTCGCCCGTCTTGGCCTGATCGTGATAACTAAAACTCAAACGTTGGATGTGGTCGAATAAGAAATTACGCAGGCGTAAAATCGCTCCTTCAGCCGAGCGGGCTGCCAACTTACCGCTGACAAACGTGAAACCACCCTGCAATACAGCCAGGCCAACAAAGGCCAGGGCAATCAGAAACAGGGGGGTGGTTGCGGTTTGCTGAATGAGAACATCATCCACCAAGTATTGCAACAGTAAATACGTTACGCTGCGGGCGGCGGTGCCCAGGGCCAGGGCCACAATCGCGCCCAGGTAGAGCCAGTGGAAACCGCCTAACAAACGCCACATCCCGGCGAGGCGTTTGGACGATAACGTCTGTTTTATATCTAACTCTGGATAAACTGAGTGTTGTTTCATCAGTCTTCTCCCCAAATGGATCGTGACATTAGCTGGCGCAGAGGCAAGATTCAAGGTTTGCCTCTGCGCTACTTTTATTATCGATTTACCGGGACATGCTCTGCCGGTGAAGCCACGGCGAGACTTTGTAACGCCGAACCCCACTTCACCAACTGCGTCCCTAACCAACTGATAGATTGTCGATACAAGTTTAAGCTGACCCCATTGTACAGCCCGGCGGCTTGCAGGAGGCGTTGATGCTGTATTTTCCGCAAGCGATCATTCAATTGTTCTTGATAGACCATGACATGTGTTTCTAAGGTATTATACATGGCTGATTCTCCTCTACCTATAAGAGGCAAAAACTGATGGTTTCGTGACGGTTAAACCTGATCAGTTCCTGGCCTCTGTTTATTGTTGCTTTGGGCCGGGCAACGCGGCCACCATTTTGGTTTTCTCGTTCCCAAACTCAGTTTGGGAACGAGAAATATTTCTTAGTACAATTTTGCGCAAGTTTGTTCCGGGTTTTGTAGGACAGAACATTGTTCTGTCCCTACAAAAGTGCATTTCTACTCGGAACGTATTTATACAACCCTGTACTTAGGAATATTTTAAATGATGGTTCTTGACATCCTGTGTCAGTAATTCCGGGGTGGTTGGTCCATAATTCTGCAATTTGGCTCCCCACCTGACCATCTGTCTGCCCAGCCAACTGACACCCTGCCGGTACATTTTAGGAGCAAAGCCCTCTAGCAACCCGGCCATGACCAGCAAGCGCTGATGTTCTATTTCTCTTACTCTGGCCCGATCTTTTTGTTGTTTTTTATGGATCAGATAGGGCCTCTCCGAGGTATTCACCGTTGAATCTCCCGGATTTATTCCTATTAACCGAAATAAATTTACCAGAACAAACAGGTGGAAAAAATATTGGTCGTGCATGGTATGTCCTCCTTTTTTACGATAGGCGTTACAATAAGTTGCTCTACCTTTTAGCCCCAAAAACAAAAAGCCGCAGATGGGTGTGGTCTGCGGCGGTGATGATGGGATGGCCCAAACATCGAAAACAACAAAAAACCGCAGACGGTGGTGCAGTCTGCGGCTCGGTCACAAATTTGGTTAAATCAACTTAACCCCCGGAGTCGGCAGACGCACTACGGCAAGGCGAATCAGCCTCACCGCCAGACACGATGAGATGCGCAAAGCCAGTTGCTGGATTCATTTGTAGCATGTCTGCACTCCTTTCGTTAAGTTTAAAGACCCGACTAGCATAGCATAAGTTTTGATGGCCGTCAACCCCCTTTAAGGTTTTTTAAGGTTGTTTTCTTCGCCTTTGGGTGCAACTTTAGCGGTCTTGCCTCGTATTAGACGTTATGATGAAACAATACGACCTCATTATTTGCGGGGGCGGCGTGGCCGGTCTGAGCTTGGCCTATCATCTAACCCACAGTCCGCTCCAGAACCACTCTATTCTGATTGTTGATAAAGACGGCAAAACCAAAAACGACCGCACGCTGAGTTTCTGGTCCAACCAACCGACCTTTTTCGACGGCATTGTTTATCGCTCGTGGAGTCAGCTCCACTTTGTGGGCGACGGCTTTGCCGACACAATGGACCTGGGCGATTATCGCTACCAGATGATTCGGGGCAGCGATTTTTACCGTTTCGTCCGGCAAGAGTTGTCAACTTGCCCCAATGTGGAATTTTTGCAGGGAACGGTGACTCAACTCGAAGATGGGCCTGAATGGGCCGCCGTGTCGGTTGGTGGACAGACATATCGGGGACGGTGGGTCTTTGATAGTCGACTCCGGTGGCCGGAACTCAAGCATACCGCAAATGGTCACCGGTATCTTAATCTGCATTTCAACGGTTGGGAGATTACAACACCGGCAGCGGCCTTTGATCCAGAGGTAGCCACCCTGCTCGACTTTCGCACGCCGCAACAGCAGGATACCCGTTTCTTTTACGTTCTCCCCTTTTCTAAACGCCGGGCCTTGGTAGAATACACCCTCTTTTCAACGCGACAGGTTAGCCGGGGTGAGGTTGAACGCGCCTTGCGAGACTATATTGAAACCACGTTGGGGATAAAGCATTATCATATTTCAAATTGGGAGGGCGGTTTGATTCCGGCGACTGACCGGTCTTTTCCTCGCCGGGTTGGGCAGCGAATCATGATTATCGGCACGATGGGCGGCCGGGTCAAGCCTTCGACCGGGTATGCGTTTTGGCGCATTCAGCAGGATTCGGCCAATATTGTCCGGTCATTGAGCCAGGTGGGTCATCCTTTTGACATACCAACCGACTCTGTGTGGTATGGCCTTTGCGACTCGCTCATGCTGGCTGTGATGCAACAGCACGGCCAGCGCATCAAGCCGATATTCACGGCGCTTTTCAAAAATAATCCAATTGGGCGTGTTTTTCGTTTTTTGGATGAGGCGGCGTCGATCTGGGAGAATTTTGCCTTAATCGTCTCGTTGCCCCCTGGCTTGTTTTTGCGGGCTATGCTGCAATCGAAAATACTGGGCCGGATATTTCAGGATAAAAGCCTATCCGGTTGGATCGCCAAATTGCGACCCGTGCGATCAGGTTTTCCGACAGTGGACGGCCAATCACCCAATTAGCAAATTTTTAGGAGGGAATTCCTATGGAACAACAAACCATTACCGATAAAGACCGGGCCTTGGCCAAACGTTGTGTAAAGTGTCCCGTATGCAGACGGGCCAGAGACAAACAACAAGGATTGGCTTTCTGGTTTGTTAAAACCATCGAGAAGGACTTCTGTCCCGCCTGCCAGTCGTACGAGAAGGTCTATGGCCGCCAGGCGCACGAGCCGATGTGGATACATTAGTGTTTCGCGGCGTAAATAGATCGACAGTTGTTTCTCTCAGCACTTGATCTAAATGGCTGATATAAGCAGTAGGTTGACGCGAAACACTCAGGCAGTTGGGCGTTGAAACTTAGAATTGCCATAGAGTTACTTACGCTCAACTGCACTTAGGGCCGTATCTGGCCGTTACCCAGCACCACCCACTTGTAGGTGGTTAACTCTTTTAAGGCCATTGGGCCTCGGGCGTGGAGGGGTTGGGTGCTGATGGCCACCTCTGCGCCCAGACCAAACTGGCCCCCGTCGTTAAAGCGGGTGCTGGTGTTGACCATCACCGCCGCCGAGTTCACCTCGTTGATAAAACGCATGGCAGCAGTGTAATTTTCGGTGATAATGGCGTCGGTGTGGCCGGTACCGTGTTCATAAATGTGATCGATGGCCTCCCTAATGGTGTTTACTACCTTGACCGCGGCCACGAGAGACAAAAATTCGGTGTCAAAATCATCGGGTCCGGCAGGTTTGGCCAGCGGATGGCCCTGCAAAATGTCTAAAGCGCGAGGATCACAGCGCATTTCTACCCCGTGTTCAGCCCAGGCTTCGGCCACGCGCGGCAGGATTTGCGGAGCCACGGCCTGGTGCACCAGCAAGGTATCCAGCGCATTGCACACCGAGGGACGCTGCACTTTGGCATTAACGGCAATCGGCGCCACTTTGGTTAAATCTGCCGCCCGATCCACGTAAAGATGGCAGATGCCAATGCCGCCGGTAATTACCGGCACGGTGGCGTTTTCAATGGCAAATTGGTGCAACGCTGCTCCGCCACGCGGAATAATCATATCGATCAGGCTGTTGGCCCGCAGCATCTCTTTCACCAGGGTGCGGTCGGGGGACTCGATGAGTTGGGCGCTGGCCGGGGGCAGTCCGGCGGCTTCGCATCCCGCCTGGACTGCCGCCGCCAGGGCCTGGTTGGAGTGGCGGGACTCCTTTCCGCCGCGCAAAATGGCCGCATTGCCACTCTTTAAGCATAAGGCGGAAATATCAATGGTTACGTTGGGTCGACTCTCGTAGATCACACCGATCACCCCAATGGGGATGCGCCGCTTGCTTACCTGCAACCCGTTTGGCAGGCGACGGCTTTCAAATTCCTCACCCACCGGATCCGGTAAAATGACAATAGACTTAACGTCGGTGGCTATACTCTGCAGGCGGGGGGCTGTCAGCAGCAGCCGGTCGAGCAGGGCTTCGCTCAAGCCGTTGGCCCGGCCGTTTTCGATGTCCTGGTCGTTGGCTTCCAAAATAACCGGCTCTCGCTCCATAATTGTATCGGCAATCATCTGCAGGGCCTTGTTTTTGGTAGCGCTATCCAGGGTGGCCAAAACACGCGCCGCCGCTTTGGCAGCCTTACCTTTAGTAATAAGTTCGTTAGTCATAAAAACATCTCCTCTTTCAGGTGGTCATTGATTACTCAGGCATAAAAACTCGCAGGAATACGGCTGGTTCGGTGACCTCAATCTCGAAATCGCCCAGGGTAGCCGGCAGTAAGACAAAGCGGATGGCCGACAGCTCGACTGGATGGCCGGTCCAGTTAATTCGACCTTGACCCGTTAAAATACCCCAGATTTCAAACGTGCGACCATCGCCTTGCCCGGCAAATGATGCCCCCGCTTGTTTGAAGGTGAACTTCTCGGTGTGGAAATAAGGGCAGCTCACCAACAACTCGCGTCGTGCCTCATGGGTCTCTTCAAGTAGTTGGGGAATAGTTGGGCCTGGTTCCACCATATCAAAATTGGTCACTGCAAGGGCTTTGTCAATGTGCAGGGGACGGGGCTTGCCCTCGGCGCCCCCGCGGCCCCAATCGTAAACGCGATAGGTGGTGTCCGAATTTTGCTGGATTTCGGTCATTACCAAGCCTTCCATCAGCGCATGCACGGTGCCGGTGGGAATAAAGATGACATCGCCAGGTTTGACCGGCAGTTTGTGAAGAGTTTTCTCCACGGTGTTTGTTTCAATGGCCTGCCGGAATGACTCCGGTGTGACGTCAGGTTTTAACCCGTAGATAATATAGGCATCTTTTTCGGCGTGGAGAACGTACCACATCTCGGTTTTGCCCAGGTCGCCATTTTCGTGTTCAATGGCGTAATCGTCGGGCGGGTGAACCTGAACTGAGAGGGGCTGGTTGGCATCAAGCAATTTGACCAGCAATGGGAATTTACCGCGCTCCAGCATGGCCCACGACCGGATACCGACCAATTCCAAGCCCAACTGCCTGGTTATTTCCAGTAAGGTCCGACCGGCCAATGGGCCGTGGTCTACCGGGGTGGAGGATGACGCATGGCCGGAGATTTCCCAGCTTTCGGCCACAATGCCGGGAGGCAAGGCCCGGCCAAACCTGGTTTCCAAATTGCGGCCGCCCCAAATGTAATCTCGGAAAACAGGGGTAAAGGTCAGCGGATAAATATTCTCGTTCATAATGGACGTAATTCTGACTCAGGATTGTATTTTGGGCAAATTTTGACGGAACTTTGCGGCGCCTTAAATTTTTGCCATATCTGAGTCTATCGTTTACTATGGGTCATGATTATTATCATTTTTCTAGGCTGAAAGGAGATTATGATGAATGATCGAGTTTACAAGTTAATCCAGTTGGTGGGAACTTCCTCAACCAGTATCGAAGACGCGGTGAACACGGCCCTGGAAAGGGCCGGGGAAACCATTCGAAACATGCGCTGGTTTGAGGTGGTTGAAACCCGCGGGGCCATTGATGGCAACAGGGCGTCTCAATGGCAGGTCACCATTAAAGTTGGCTTTGCGGTGGAAGACTAAGCACAGCGTTCATAAATTCTGCTCGTTCCCAAACTGAGTTTGGGAACGAGAGAAGTTTGCTTTCTGCATTAAACCCGTTGTCTTTCTGTTTAGCGTACGCTGAAAGTCCTTAATCGGTTCAATGCAGCGGCCAACTCGTAAGCCCGAAAGGCCACGTAATCGCCGGTCTGGCGACGGTCGAGGGCGTCCAACCCCTGCCGGGCAATTTCTTGCATAACGGCTTCAACCACGGCGGCGACATCGCGGTGGTTGTCCATAAATTTTTCCCGAGCCAGGTTGAGGGCCTGGCCGATGGCCCGCACCTGGCCCTCATCAACCAGTTGGGCTACCGCGCTCATATCAATTTCTTCGGAGCCAAACAATACGGCCCGCAACGCCCGCGCCTTGATGCTCACCTCGCGTTTGCCCTTGCGAGGATTCAGACTTTCGGCCAGGGGAATACGGCGGGTGAGCGAGGGCCACGTTCTGGCTCCCTCGATTTGCCGTCCGGTGGGATGCTGGGCGGCAATGGCTTTGGCCTCTTTGGTGACATCGTAGGGCAGGTATGTGTCCATACGAACAACCGTGTCGGCCACGTCAAAATAATCGCCGCTGCCGCCCAAAACCAGGATGCTGCTGACACCCTCCTTGGTCTCCGTTTGTACGGGAGGGAGGGTGGTAAGTTGCCGCACCCGGTCGATGAAGGGCGTGATCGGTTCGCCGGGCTTCTCCACCAGCGCCTGCATTCGGGCGTCGCGGATCATCAGGTTGGTGGCGCAGGTGTCCTCGTCCAACAACAACACCCTGGCCCCCACTTCCAGGGCCTCGATGATGTTGGCGGTCTGGCTGGTACTGCCGCTGGCGTTGTCGGTGCGGAAGGCGGCGGCGTTGCTGTGATCGGGCAGGTTGTCGATGAACGGCCGGATGTCGACCCCCTCTACCCGGCGGCCATCCTCGGCCCGAATTTTGACCGCCGTGGGGTTGGTAACCACCAACTCACGGCCATCGCCGGGAATGTGGTTGTAAACGCCTCGCTCCAGGGCCGAGAGCAGGGTGCTCTTACCGTGATAACCGCCGCCCACAATCAAAGTGACCCCCGCAGGAATCCCCATCCCCGCCACCCGACCCGCGTGAGGCAAGGTGACCTCCACTCGCAGGCTGTCGGGACTGCGGAAGGGCACCACGTTCTCGCTTCGTAGAGGCCGGTCGTCCACCCCGGAGCGGCGGGGGAGGGTGCTGCCATTGGCCATAAAGCCGACCAAGTTCAATTCTGGCAATCTAGCCCGAAGCGCGTCGGCATCCTCCGCAGCCTTCAGATGAGCGTCCAGTCGTTTTTGGTCAATATGGGTGTATTTGAGCGTTTTATTGACAAGATGGGGCACATCATGACAAAGCATCGCCGCTGCTTGCCGGCCCAATACGCGGCGTCCGTGGGCCGGTAGCCCCACAACAAAACGGGCCTCGACAAACTCATCGGTCACCATCACAGACGAGCGCTCCAAAATCTCCTGGCCGGGTATGTCCATTGCCAGGAGGCCGCTTTTGCCGGAACCCCGGCTGCGGTCGCTAACGGCGCTACATTCGCCGGAAAAGACGCGGGCCAAAAAATCACGCAGGGCGATTGAACGACTGCGGCTGGCGCGGGTGTCGGGGGGAAAACCGGTCACGCTCATCGGCAGCCGCACCCGCAGGCGAGATGGTGCGGCAAAGGGGTCACCCTGCACGTGGTCAACGAGCAGGGTGAAGTCGCCAAAGTTGTAGTTCCCCCGGATGTCTTTGTAAGCCGGGTAGCCTTTGCCATCAATGCGGTGCAGCAGGTGTTCTAAATCGGTTTCGGTTTGGGGCATGGATAATTCTAGGAACTTCGTATAGTTATGAGCTACTCGATGAATCGGAAGATACCGACCGCACCCGTTTTAGCACGTCGTACCAAAAGGAACTGCCCTGGGCAATGGCCAGCCAGGTGATGGCCCAGCCAAAGATTTTTATTCCCCAGCTCCGGGCATTGGTTGGAAACGGCGTGGTCCACAGGATGGGCAATTGCAGCTCCTCGAGTTGGGCCACGTAGTTCGCCACATCGACTTCTTCCGGGTTGGGGGCGGTGCTGACATACTCCTCCGCTTTGGCCTCCACGGCCGTGCGGATGGTTGGTTCGGTCCAGAGCAGGTTAGCCACGGCAATAGAGTCGGCATCCAGAGCCACACCGACTACCAGGGCGCAGATGATGGCAATGCGCCGGGCGTGTTGGGTGTAAAGCCAGGACACATTTTTCATCACGTCGTCGTACCACATCTCCAGCCTTTGGCGAGCGGCGCGGACATCGGTGACCGTAGCGTCGATCATACTGGCCAGGGAATCCTTGATGTCACCTTCGGGCAGGCCGTGGATGGCATTGCGCACATATTCTAATTTGTCCTCTTCTCTGGTTTCTGGAGCCAGCGTGTCAAGCAGGGCGGTGGAAAAGGTTGAGGCCGGTATATCCGACACCTTTCCTTCCCAAATTTCCCGTCCCATCAGTTTTACCTGCATCGGTTTTAAATTTTTGATTAGCGGGTGATGCATAAACTTCTCGAAGGTAGCCGGGTCCTCCAGTTTTTCCCGGAGGACATGCTCCAAGTCTTGGGCACGCATTTGGGTATACCGGCTGATGGCGGTGGTGATATACGACACAATCAAACTCAGCACATAGTACAGCAGAATCAGGCCGATGGCCACACTTAAAATATTCGAGAGATTCATAGGTTAGTCTCCTGTGGATAAATTTTTAATGGATGGCAACCGCATTGCCTACTCTTTACTATGGCCTGCATCATACCATATTTTATGCCGGGCTGACAATCGGAGCCAGTGCTTGAGGGGGCCCAGGAGACGGCAAGGGCCTCAATGGATTTTTGTAACTGACTTCTACGATGTCCATTGAGGCCAGATATGATCAACCTAAGGCCGTTACACGTTGCCCTTTCAACTGAATATCATACGCTCGCCCGGTGAAAATCGTCAAGAGCAGAGATAGGATAGAAAAGTAAAAGCTGTTGAGGAACAAATCCGGGTTGTTCAGGTCAAAGAAATACACCAGAATGACTGAGCCGATCACCAAAAATACGCCATTGATAACCGCAATACTAAAAACCCACGGCCATAATACAGCCAGGACGTGTCGAACATTTTCGGGAAGGTGTTGACGCCACCAAGTTGATGGCTTCTCGACGCCGATTCCCGCTACCCCAGCCAGCATGCCAATCAGCGGCGGACCGACTCCGCCCCCCACCAGGAGCAAGGCAACCGAAAGCAGCAGCAGCGTGCGACCATAGTGCTTGTTGCGCCCCAATATCGTCCACACGATAATGGCCACAGAAATAAGGAGGGTGAGAATCCCCGTTACCAGGAGATTGGGAACGATGGTGATGCCTGGCTCGCCGCCCATGTTGGTGGCAATCGGCCCCTGCGCCCATGAATTTATGGCGATACCGTCTGGCTTTACATTGCCCTGCAGAACTTCGCCCACCCCATGGGTGAGACCGCCCAGCCCTGCCAAAATACCAAATATCAAAGCGATACTTTTTGCCGCGCTGAAAGTAGTTTTGTTTTGCATAATAAGGTCTCCTCAACCTCGTATGGTTAATACTACAACAAGATTTTGATATAAAGCTCTTTTTGATTTTTGTTGAACGAGTCGGACATCACATCATTTTGGGAGAAACTAAAACTCGAAACTGGGCCACTGGAAGATGAGCACGGCAACCAAAATGGCTAAATTAATAAGAATACCAATGGCGCCCTTATCATGCAGATTTTGCCATGCGCCATCCCAGAAAAGAATATAGATAACCGTAGAAAATATGGCCGCGCTCACCACCACCGGTCGCTGCCAGGCCTGGCCCAATAAGATTCCGGCGCCACCGGCCACAAAACCGACGGTCGCCGCCACCAAAAAAATGCTCGCCAGCAGTCTTGTTGTTTCATCACCAAGAAGCCTGGCGAATACCCACGAGCCATCGGGCCAGGCCAGCCCGGGCTGAAGCTCGAAATACCTGGCGCTCTGCCCAAAATACAGCATGTGAACCAGGCCGTGCAGCACCACGAACACACCAAAAATAATTCTAACCACAGGACACCTCCTTTTTGTCATTCTGTTCCATCCTCTGAAGCTCGTGCCCGAACCCGGCGATGAAGGAGACCACGCACAGGGTGGCAGACAAATACACAAAGAGCATGGCCGTGTCCTCGATGCTTACAGGGTCTGTGAGTCCAGGAAAAAGGCCGAAAATGGCCGTCTCCAAACCGACCAGCATACAGATGATCGCCAGCACGAGCGTGACGACCCAGAGCCTGGACAGGAACGGCCAGGTGCTGCGCGGCAGCACCTTCCGCCACCAGTTCAGCGGCTTGTTCATGCGCGTTGCAAAGGCCCAGGCTGGGATGAAGAAAAAGATCTGGCCGATGCCGCCGCCCACCAGGAAACTCAGGATGAACAGCCCCAGGAAAACAGTGCGCCCATGCCTGGTGGGCAAGAACCAGATCGACCAGATCACGATCGCCACCCCCACAATCATCGACACGATACCGGTGACCAGGAAATTTGGGATGAGGGTAAAGGCACCCTCGCCGGCCAAGGGCCAGAATCTTTGCGCTTCTCCGATCGCATAGATGTAAAAGCCACCAGTGGGCTTGTTGCCCTGCAGGACTTCGAAGAAACCGTGGTTTACGCCAGAGAACAATCCAACGAACACACCGAGGATTGTGGCGATGACGCGCGTCGCGTTTAGATTGTAAAAAGACAATCTCTCTTTCGGCATCTGTAAAGATGTCATTTGTAAAGACCTCCTTTGAGCAAATCATTTGAGATGGTTTTAGCAGACATTTTTCTCGTGAGAAAAATTAGTTTATTGTTCACGGTATATAGACAAAATCACGAACCCTTGCCAGTGCAGGTGTCTGATCAGCCCGATGAGGCCCGACTGATCGGCGCAGATTGTAAACAGCGTGGCCGCCGCATCCACCTGCCCCACTGTTATTTGAAGCGGGCTGGTAACGTTGAAGGCGTTCTCATCTACCTGGCCCCGTACTTTGATGCGGTAAGTACAGACATCATACATTCTCTTTAACTCCTTAATCCAACAAAAATCCGCCAGCAACACCCCTATTTTATCCCCATATTAAACGGCGCAAACCACCCAAAGATGTAGTCTGCGCCGCAAAAAAGATGTAGGTTTTCGTTGGACAGGGGTTTAAAGTATTCGGAGTTGGCGCGCCGTCTCAATGGCCTGGGTGCGGTTATTCACGTTGAGCTTGCCGTAGACGGCCTT
>JAFGNV010000177.1 GCA_016926805.1 Anaerolineae bacterium | reverse complement strand
GCTATTGTACTTGGGATGGTATTGCTCCAGGTAGTGCCGGGGCGCAAAGAAACCAAAGCGCTCAAAACCAAGCGGCCATTGGCCGCCATGGAAAGCCAGGCCAACACTTTCGGCCAGACCGTTGGGAGCGACGAATTTTAGTTTGATGGTGGTATCGTCAACCTTTTCCAGTTCCATCGGTGTGCCATTGACAATCCATTCACCATGGGGCGCTGCGGTGATGTTCTCGTCGTTTTCGATGTCTTCCCACCAGAAAATGACGTCATCCACCGTGAAAGGTTCGCCGTCGGACCACTTGAGGCCCTCGCGGAAGTAGAGGGTCAGCGTGCGGCCGCCGTCGGACCACTCCCATTTATCGGCCAGACCTGGCCCAATGGGGTCTTTCGGGTCGCGCGGCCAGCGCAACACAGCATCATAAATAAGTCGGCCCAGGGCGTGGAAGTCTTTAATGCCCTTGAAGGCCCGGTGCCAGGTGCCGCCATACTGCCCGATAGTATCGACCGGTGGAACGACCAGGGGTTTCTCGGGAAGCCGCTCGTCTACCGGCGGTAATTCAGCAGCCGCAACCATATCGGCCAGCATTGGGGCTTCACTGTAGGCGCTGGGTGCGGCTATTTCACCGGCCATGTACGCTTCGGCTTCGGCGGTGGTGGGGATGTAGATGGACCAGCCAACCTCAATTTGGTCGGCGTCGGAGATCATGTTTAGTGAGCTATCCTCTGCCGCCATCAAGTTATTGTAATAAAGAATCGCTGTGTAAGCCAGGGGATCACCATATTCCTTCTCCGCAATCTTTGAGAGCCAATCGTCTTTTTGGACGGAGTAAACCGTGCCGTCTCCTTGGGCCATCACTGCCGTAGACGACAAGCTAACGAGCAATACGGTGAGGAGTAATACAAAGAATAATTTTTTACTCATCGTTGAGATACCTCTCCTTTTCGTAAGATTTTTAACAGTATAGTAGGACAACTTTGCCAAAAAGCTACCATCATGAGAAACTAGCGTTTATTTGGGTAATTTCTTGGATAGCCACCCCTCCTTTCTTTTGAACATATAGTATGAGATTGATTGCCAATAACTAAACAAAGATCACCCTAGCGTACACACCGAAAACCAAGCTCGTCACTGGCGGTTTTGGTTGGGTCGCCAGCATTGCGATTGAAGGTCGTGGCCTGGGGTTCTTCGTCAAACCAACCCCCGCCCCGCGTCACTTTGAATTGCTCCCCGTAGTAGAGATCGTCCGTAGTGTTACCGGGGTAGGGTTGATACCAATCGGCGGTCCATTCCCATACGTTGCCTATCATATCTTCCACCCCATAAGGGCTGGCGCCTTCGCCAAAACTACCTACTACGGCCGTGCCGCGCAGTCCTCTTTCCTTAACATTGGCCTTATTAGGGTCCCAATCATTGCCCCAGGCAAACCTGCGGCCATCATCGCCGCGAGCGGCCTTTTCCCATTCGGCCTCAGTAGGCAGTCGTTTGCCCAACCACTCGCAGTAGGCGTTGGCATCGTCCCAGGAAACCCTTACCACCGGGTGGCTGTCTTCACCAATGCCCCACTCATCGCGCCAGCTATCGAAGCCTTGCTGTTCGGCATAGGTCACGTAGTCGGTTGCGTCGGCAAAGGCGGAAAAATTAATATTGGTAATCTCAAACTTGTCGATTTCGTAGGCCGGCAAATCCACCTCGTGGGCGGGGGCATCTTCGGGATCACCATCATCGCTGCCCATGGTAAAGGGGCCGGCCGGAATCTCGATCATCACCTCAGGGATAGGCGGCGCTTCTGGTTCAGTCTCCTCTGTTGTTTCAGCCTGCTCTTCTTTTGGCTCCGGGGTGGGTGTCGGGGGAAGAGGGGTTGGCGTAGGGGGTGGAGGCAGAGGCGTCGGGGTAGCCAGAGTGTAGGGCGTGGCAGTTGGGGTGCCGGCAGGGGTGGGAGTATTGGTGGATTCACTGACTGACGTGTCGGCGCCACTGGCTTGCGGCGAAGCAAACTCGTCCACGCCACCCCCACAACCCACCATCAGAAGCAATAATACTATCGCTGCAACAAGAGTTAAAAACTTATTCAATTTTGCCATATTTTTCCTCCAGCATAGGTTTCTGGGATTTCTCAGAAAGTCATTTACCACCGAACAGAAAGGCCCAAACAAATTCCCCTTCTTGGGCTGAGTCTTTCGCTCAAATAGGTAAGGATTTGGTTGCTAATGTGCCGCCGAAGGCGCCGGACCGCTCGACTCCCGAATGATGAGGGGACAGCGCAGAATGACGTGTTCGGTTGTCGTGCGAGTTCTATTTATCCGTTCCAACAACATCCGAATTGCCCGTTTTCCAATTTCGATAATCGACATGTCAATGGTGGTCAAGGCTGGATTTAGATAGGTGCAGAAGGGCTGGTCGTCAATCCCGATGATGCTCATATCTTCAGGCACGCGCAATCCGGCGCGCTGGGCGGTGCGCATCACAACCGCTGCCACCCGATCGTTGGCGCCAATGATGGCAGTCGGCCGGGGCGATAGGTCCAGTAATTGTTGAGTCGACTGTTCCCAATGTTCCTGTGTTGTCTCAAAATCACCGGAGCGAACGTATTGTTCATTATACTCGAGGCCATGTTTTTCCAGACCAAGCTGGTAGCCCTCCAGTCGTTCCAAACTACTGATCCGGCTTTTAGGTCCATACAGATGGGCTATTTGCTGGTGGCCCAATCCTACCAAATAATCAATGGCCCTGATAACGCCGTTGGTATTGTCCACGTTTATCTGGTCGAATCGGTCGTGGGTAACGGAGCGGTTGAAGAGAACCATGGGGGGAATAGTGGGGGGTAATTGGGCCAGGTAATCGTCATCCAGATAAGTTGAGGTAGAGAGAGAAACTATGCCATCAACCTGATTCTCTAAGAGAAGTTCAATAGCTTGTTTTTCGTCGTCTCGTTTATGGGTTGTGGTGCTGAGGAGAATATTGTAACCCGCGTTGCGGGCAATGGGTTCAATAAAGTTGAGGGTTTGCAGATAAACGGCGGTTTCAATCTCGGCAATCATCACGCCAATGGTAGCCGTGCGTTTGGTAACCAAACTGCGCGCGACACTACTGGGACGATAGCCCAGGACTCGAATTGTCTCCTGGATGCGTTGCAGCGTTTCTTCGGTCATGGCTTCGGTGCGACCGTTCAAGACATTAGAAACTGTCGTAACGGAAACACCAGCGACCTGCGCTACATCTTTTATAGTTACTCTGGTTGGGTTTTCTCGCCGAGATTTGGACACCAGAACCACTCCCTCGTGCGTTCGGGGTGTAACGTTTTAGTGTAACGTTTCACCCATAATACTATAAACCTATCTCGGAGTCAAATCTAAATAACGTTTTTGTTCTGGTTGTCACTTGTCAATTGCTCCCTTGGCCGGGCTATGGTAATATCAAATACCAGGGTTAGGTACCAAACGCCAGTTACCGGGACTTAATAGTCAGGATACGTCCAGCACGTGGCGTCCAAATCAGGAGTATGTTTTGGTTCCCATTAGACTAAAATTGCGCAATTTTATGGCTTATCGCGAGGCCGACCTCGATTTTGAAGGGATTCACCTGGCCGTACTGACCGGCGAAAATGGGGCCGGTAAGAGCAGCCTGCTCGACGCCATTACCTGGGTTTTGTGGGGTAAGGCCCGCGCCAAACGGGACGACGAATTGATTTATCTGGGGCAGGCCGAGATGGAAGTGGAGCACACTTTTGGCCTGGGCGGTAATGTTTACCGCGTTATCCGCAAACGCGATGCCAGCGGCCGAGGTCGAAGCAGCCTGGATTTTCATATAGAAGATGCTGGCGGCTGGCGGACGTTGACCGAAACCAGCCTGCGGGTGACGCAACAGAAAATCAATGATTTGCTACGCCTGGATTACGATACCTTCATCAATTCCGCCTTTTTATTGCAAGGCCGGGCCGATGAATTTACCACCAAGCCGCCGGGCAAGCGCAAAGAGATTCTGGGCGACATCTTGGGCCTGGGTATTTACGATACATTTGAACAGCGGGCCAAAGAGCGCGCTGTAGCCAAGGAAAGGGAAGGCACCAGCATTATCGCCCGGGTTGAGCAAATTGAGCAAGAGTTGGCCCGCGAGCCGGAATACCGGACCGAGTTGGCCGCGGCCGAACAGGAGGCCGCCGAGTTGAGTCGACAATTGCAACTGGCGGAAAAAGAGATGGACGTTCTGCGTGAGCAGCATCGTGCCATCAACGACAAACAGCGTCAATTAGATGATTTATGCGACCGCCTAACCAAGGCTGAGGCAGACCTCGCCGAAATTGCCGCCGAGATGGCCGAG
Organism: Anaerolineae bacterium; assembly: GCA_016926805.1. Classification (GTDB taxonomy): domain Bacteria; phylum Chloroflexota; class Anaerolineae; order 4572-78; family J111; genus JAFGNV01. The sequence goes on along the minus strand of JAFGNV010000177.1, from coordinate 3,247 downwards.
GCCAAAGAACGCATCGACGAATATCGCGCCCTATTGCAGCGGCAAGCCGAAATCGAAACAGGTTTAGAGTCGCTCCGGCGGGCCAGAGAGGCGGTTAAAGACTGGGACCATCGTTTGCAAGAGTCGGCCAAACTATCCACCCGCAAGCATGAACTGGATACCGCCTTCAATACCGCTCGCGCCGAGGTGGAAGCCAATTTGCGCGAGATAATGGCCAAAATCGACCTGCTCAGCCCCAAACTGGCTGGTGTGGCGCAGCAGCGCGATCAGTTGACCCAGGCTCAGGCCGAATTGGATGTTTTGCAGGTTCTCGCCCAACAAAGGGAATCCAACCAGGCCACCCTGACCAATTTGAAGGAAGAATCCGCCCGCCTGAAAGAGCAGAACCGGCAGTTGAAAGTGGAAATGGACGAGATTAAAACCAACCTGACCCAGCTAGCCGAGGCTGATTCCAATTGTCCGGTGTGCCAGCGTCCCCTGGATGAAGAGCATCGAACCAAAGTGCTGGCTCAATTTCAGGCCGAGGGCACGCAAAAGGGCGACATGTTCCGGGCCAACCAGAACCGGCTGCGAGAAATTGCCACCCGGCAAGAAACCCTGCAAACCCAGCTAACCGAAGCTGAACGACAACTGCGGAGTCTGGCCGCGGTACAGGGCCAGGTCGCCCGGCTCAGGCAGGCCCTGGAAGACGCCGAAGCCGCAGCCGATGATCTGGCTCAGGCGCAAGCCCAACAGACAAAGCTACAAAAGCGACTGGAAACCCAAGAATTTGCCGCCGAGGTGGTGGCCGCGCTGGCTGAAGTCAAGGCCGAGTTGGCAACTTTAGGTTACGACGAAGCAGCCCATCAACAAGCCCGGGCCGAGGTGGAACGTTTCAGTTATGTTGAGGAAGAAGCCCGTGTTCTGGCCGAGGCCGAAAAGCGCATTGCTGAAGAGGAGAAACGATTGGAACGGGAACAAACACGCCGTAACCGCCTGGCGGGGCAAACTTCGGCCGACCGGCAGCGAGTAACTGAATTGGAACAGGAAACCACCGGCCTGCCCGACCTGGTGAACCGTCTCAACCAGGCCAGCGCCGAGGTCAACCGGCGGCAACGGGAAGAACGCTTTGCCCGCGATAAAGTGGCTGCGGCCCATCAAAAACTCAACTACGTGGCCGGTCTGGCCAAACAACGCGGCGAACAGGAGGACAAGCTCCAACAAATCCGCGAAATGCAGGGTATTTTCCGCGAGCTGCAGCAGGCCTTTGGCAAAAAAGGCGTTCAGGCATTGCTCATCGAGAGCGCCATTCCCGAAATTGAGGATGAGGTTAATCGCCTACTTGGCCGGATGACCGACAGCCGGATGCACGTTCGCTTTGAAACCCAGCGTGAGGCCAAAAGCAGCGATAGCACCATTGAAACCCTGGACATCCGCATTTCCGATGAAGTGGGCACGCGTGATTACGAAATGTACTCCGGCGGTGAAGCGTTTCGGGTTAATTTTGCCATTCGGGTGGCTCTCAGCAAAGTGCTGGCGCGCCGGGCCGGGGCGCAGTTGCAAACCCTGGTCATCGACGAAGGCTTTGGCACGCAGGACGGCCAGGGCCGGGAGCGACTGGTTGAGGCCATCAATTCCATTCAGGATGATTTTGAAAAGATCATCGTGATTACCCATATTGACGAACTGAAAGATGCCTTTCCGGTGCGGATTGACGTGTGGAAAACGCCGGAAGGTAGCCAGGTGGCGATTCGCTGAAATTTTGGTTTTGCCTATAATACAAATTTGTAAAATTTTTCACGTGTAGATTAACCCAATGGTGGGGGCGATGAATAGATCGCCCCCGTTTTTATTAAAACCCTGATTACTTTATTGAGGAGAGAGACCATGAAAAAACAAAAACATCCTTTTTTATTTATCCCCGGGCCGGTAAATGTTCGGCCGGATGTGCTCGAGGCCCAAGCCGAAGCCATGATTGGCCACCGCTCCGCCGATTTTGAATCGCTCTTTGCGGCGTGCGAGAACAAGCTCAAAAAGCTGTTTTTTACCGGGCAGCGGGTTTACATCTCCGCGTCTTCCGGCAGCGGTTTGCAGGAGGCGGCCATCCGCAACGGGGTACATAAGCGGGTGGTCAACTTTGTGGCCGGGGCGTTTGCCGACCGCTGGTATCAAGTGTCTATGGGTTGCGGCAAAGAAGCCATCAAAGTCGACGTGGAATGGGGCCGGGCGGTCAAGCCGGAAACCGTGGATCAGGCCTTGCAGCAGTATGACGATGTTGAGGCCATCACCATTGTCCATAACGAAACCAGCACCGGCGTAGCCTCGCCCCTGGGCGAAATTGCCGCCCTGATGCGCGAGAAATATCCTGATATTCTTATTTTTGTGGACGCGGTCAGTTCTTTTTCCGGGCTTAAATTGCCTTTTGACGAGTGGGGCCTGGATCTGATGCTCACTTCTTCGCAAAAGGCGCTATCCATCCCCCCCGGTCTCTCCTTTGCCGCCGTCAGCGACCGGGTGCTGGAAAAGGCCAAGACCGTTGAGGGACGGGGTTGGTATTTTGACTTTTTGGTGATGGAGAAATATTTGCAGCGAAGCACCACCGCCGCCACCCCCGCCATCTCTCTGATGCGCGCCCTCAACCTAGAGTTGGATTACATTTTGGCGGAGGGTTTGGATGCGCGCTTTGCTCGCCACCAGGCTCTGGCCGGGCGCACCCGTGACTGGGCCGCGAAGCGGGGTTTTGCCATGTTCTCCGAAGAAGGCTACCACTCGCCCACGGTATCGTGTGTGGCCAACACCCTTAAGATTGATGTGGGTGGTCTCAACCAATTTCTCCGCGAGCGCGGTATGGTCATCTCCAACGGGTACGGCAATTTGAAGGGCCAAACCTTCCGCATTGCCCACATGGGGATTGTAACAATGGAGGATATGGACCGGCTTCTCGGGGCTATTGACGAGTATTTGGAACAGACGCAATAAATTTTTAGGACTTACGCAGTTGACCGTTTTAATGTCATTTCGAGCGACGATAGGGCCTGACAAGTCAGGAGCGAGAAATCTCTGAAAACTGGTCTTGCAAATGGAGGCTTTAGGGATTTCTCGTCGCTTCAGCCGCTTTGCTTCCTTCACTCCTCTAATGACATGAACTGCGTAAGTCCTGTTTTGAACCTGGACGTGGGTTTACGCAGGTATCACCCTTAACTTCTATTCTTGAGGTTAAGAGACGAGGTTCAGCACCTTGTTGACACTTTTATGAGTGCTTTTTAAG
>JAFGNV010000176.1 GCA_016926805.1 Anaerolineae bacterium | reverse complement strand
CGAACCTTACTCCTCTTGCTCGGTGTGGCCGTTTAGACAACAATTTATCGACAATCTTTTGTCGATGTGAAAGCTATAAGAGCCTATAAGAGCCTATTGATGAAAGAGAACCTGGCGTAATTGCTAACGAGAGCCCCTTGCATATAATTGACCCCAGAAAATCGCCTTCATCCCGGCTCTCTGGGGGGAGCCAGAGGTAAAAACAATATCTGCTTAATCATTCTGTTTACTGAAGTGCTGGCCCCCTGTCGACATCCTCGCGCCCAAGATCGAGATGCGCTTGATCTGCTGCACTATCCGCGCCATTTGATAGCGACATTAGGGAGTTGATAAATGGAACTTAGCCAGGAACTACACGCGCAACGGTTGGTCTTTCAACAAAACGAAATCAGCGAGCATCACATTTACACCAAACTGGCAAAAACGGCCAATCCCGCTGAGAACCAGCGCGCGTCCTGGAGCAAATTGCCGCCGACGAACTGCAGCATTCTCACCAGTGGAGCAAGTATACGCACCGGGAAGTCAAGCTCGGCAAATTTATGGTATGTAAATACTACTTTCAGAAGTCAGGGTGATAATGTGAGTAGCGGGCGTCCTAGAACAAGCCAGAGTTATGAGCAAATGGCTTCAAATCTTTTTTGACGTGGCGGTGAGAAAACTATCAGGATGGCTCAGGAAAAATGTGCTGGATACGATCTCAATATCGGCATCGTTTCACGGATTTTACGGACGTACTGATTCCCGTCTACAACTGGGGCTTCAGGGTGCTCGGCGGGCACAAACACGAGGCGTTTCGCCAACGTGTCATCGAGCTGGCCGAGCTGCGGGGTGACGAGCGTGTGCTTGATGCGGGCTGCGGCACCGGCCTGACAACACTGCACATCGCGGCCCGGCATCCCGATTGTGTTATGCACGGCATAGACTTATCGCCCAAGATGATCGAGGTCGCGGAGAAAGGCGCGGAAAAGCAGGGTCTGGCCGTGGATTTTCGCGTCGGCTCGATTACCGATTTGCCCTACCCCGACGCGGACCTGGACGTAGTTCTCACCAACATCATGTTCCACCACCTCGACCTGGTGGAGAAGCGCCAGGCCGTCGCTGAGATCGCGCGGGTGCTCAAGCCGGGCGGCCGCTATATCTCGGCCGAGTTTGGGCCGCGCGCCCGCAACCCGCTGGAGCGTCGCCTGGCCAAGGGCGATTATACACTTTATCCATCCCATCTGACCGAAGCGGATCTCACCATCTGCCACGAGGAGTTGAGCTTTTTTGTTTGGGGATTGAAAGTTTACCATCGGGTGGCGGTTAAGTTGGCAAAGTCGCCCCCCGAGTTTTTAGAGGAGGATCCATTATGAATAAGATTCTGGTTTATGGCGCCGGGCCATTAGGCAGCCTGTTCGCCGCCCGATTGCAGGAGGGTGGCAACGACGTTTCAATCCTGGCGCGGGGGCAGCGTCTGAATGATCTGCGCCAGCACGGAGTCGTGCTCGTGGATGCGCAGACGAAGGCGCAGACTGTCACCCACGTGAATGTAGTCGAAGCGTTGGCATCCGACGATGCCTACGACCTGGTGCTGGTCATCATGCGCAAGAACCATGTGCTCAATATTCTGCCCATCCTGGCGGCAAACTGGTGCACGCCCAACGTGCTGTTCCTGAGTAATAACGCGGCCGGGCCGGATGCCTACGTTGAGGCGCTGGGCAAGGAACGAGTACTCATCGGCTTTCCCAACTCCGCCGGATACCGTGAGGGGCACGTCGTCCACTGCCTGACGGGCACAGAGGAAAAGCCGGCATTCGTCCCCTTTGGCGAGGTGGATGGCCGGATCACGGAGCGGACGCGACGAGTAGCACGTATCATGGAGAGCGCGCCAGGGTTCGGGGCTGAGGTGCGCACCGACATGGACGCCTGGCTCAAATACCATGTCGCGTTGCTCTTTCCCTCGCTGGCGCCTGCCCTCTATGCCGCCGGCGTCGACAACTACCGGCTGGCGCGTACTCGTGACCTGGTTGTGCTGGCCGTTCGGGCCATACGTGAGGGATTTTGTGTGCTGCACTCGTTGGGACTACCCGTTACCCCATCGAAATTGAGGGTGATCGAGTGGCTGCCAGAGCCGATTCTGGTTCTATTGGCGCAACGTCTATTAGCCAACCCACTCATGGAAACCGCCTTGGTGAAACATGCTGAGGCAGCCCGTAGCGAAGTGCAACACCTGATTGGCGAATTCATGGTCCTGGCCCGGGCCACGCCAGTTCCCACACCGACGATTGACCTTCTGCTCCGGTACTACGAGCCAGACGTGCCGCGGGTACCTGACGGCAGCGCCAATATCCCGCTGCGCTGGGGCGGTCTGCTCTTGGGAGTGGGAGTGTTGGTGACAGCGCTGGTTGGCGGTGTATTGGTGATGAGGAAGTTACGTCGCAACAGGGATCATAAAGACAGACTATGAAAAGCAACGATGCCCAACGCAACAGCCAAAAATCGAAATTCTGCGTCGGAAAAAGGTCAAGCTGCCCCAGGAACTGGTCTTTGCGCCCATTGATTTTGATAAGCAGGATATCTGTGAGGTGCTGTCTGAAGCAGGTTATCAGCCGGGACAGACAATATGGACGCATCAACGACACGTATTGTATCGTTATTGCGGCGGTAAAATAACCTCAACATTCGTAGGAGAACAAACATGAACATTTTAGATGATTTGCTGGCAAGTTTGCCCGGTGAAGATGCGCCAGTGTGCACGGTGCTGGTTGGCGCGCATTGGACAATGGTCTGTAGCCGTCACTGTGGTCTGGCCTCGACCATCATCGGCCATAAACCACACGGGCACGAAAAAGTCCGCGATGCGGGACGCCTGCACCTCAAAAGCGCGCGTGAGCTGGCCGAGTATGCCCGCTCCGACAACCCGCTAGAAGCCAGTCTCGGCGTGGCCGCCATTAACTCGCTGCTAGAGATCGATGAGCAAAGCGCGGTTGAAATTAACGCCGGCGACGTGCTACTTGAGCGTGGGCGCGGCAAAAACGTGGCGTTGGTGGGACATTTTCCATTCATTCCCCAATTGCACCAGGTGGCGGGTCAATTATGGGTGATTGAGCAACATCCCGCCGAGGGTGAACACTCGGCCGAGGCTGCCACCGCTTTAATTCCCCAGGCCGAGGTGGTCGCCATCACCGGTACGGCGCTGATTAATCATACCCTGGACGGTTTGCTGGCCTTACGCCAACCTAACGCGCTGGTGATAGTGCTGGGGCCAAGCGCGCCGCTATCGCCAGTGCTGTTTGAGCACGGCGTAACCCTCATCTCCGGCGCGCGGGTGATAGACGAAGCGGCAGCCGTGCGCACTATCGGCCAGGGCGCCACCTTCCAACAAGTTGAAGGGGTGAAATTGTTGACCCTGGCGCGAGGCAAAAAAGGAGTGTTTTGAATTTTATGTCAAATCAAGAACGTAATGCCCAAAAAAAGGAAGCCGCCACATACGACGCGCAACGCCAGGAATACGGTTGGTTTGGCCCGGAGATTATTTTTGGGTTAATGTACGAGTTCATCAAACCCGGGGATGCTCTACTCGACATTGGCACAGGCACGGGGTTGAGCGCGGCGTTGTTTCACCAGGCGGGTCTACAGGTATACGGCATGGACATTGCCGACGAGATGCTAAAGGTCTGCGCGACGAAGGGGGTTACTATTGATCTCAAGCAACACGATTTATGCCACACGCCCTGGCCCTATCCGGCCAATCTTTTTGCGCACGCGGTGATGACCGGCGTCACCAGTTTTATCCACAACCTACAACCGGTCTTTGATGAGGTAACACGGATTATCAGAACCGGGGGAATCTTTGCTTTCACTATCGAGGAACAGAAGCAGGGGCGGAGTGAGGAATACACGATTGTCAATGAACAGGTTGTTGACTCGCCGGGAGAGGCAGCGGTGATGCGGATTTACCGGCACAGCCACCACGATGTGGCTGAGTCTTTAGTAAAAAGAGGTTGGGTTTTGTTGCGGGAAACTGAATTTCTGGCGTCCAAGTATTCGCACGGAGGCGCGCAGATATTTCTCAAGGCGTATGTTGCCCGGAAAGGCTAACCTGATGCCAAACCAGGCCCAATTCATCATGCGTTCCATCGGCGTCATTCACTCGCCATATAGGAGTGTCCGCGGCTCAGCTTCGGCGGGGGACAGGGTGGGTTCGGCGGTAAAGGAGACGACGGTGCGCTGTGTCTGTCTGGCAACGAGGCGGGCATCACCGTCTCGACCGAGATACCGGCTCCAGTAGTCAGCACGGCGATGTGTTGGGCGGAACGGAGTGGCTCGATTAATTGGGGGAGAATGTCAACAGACATCTTCTCCTATTGTTCTACTTGATCTGCCAAATTTGTCCGTAGGAGTAATAAACCTTTGGGTTATGCCTCATCGGCTCCACTATGCGCCCAGCCAGAGCCGCCACACACCGGACATCTAAATATAGGCAGAAACCCTTTCCCAGATCCAGCACACCAGGCGCACGCCCGACTCTTTTCTGCCACCAAAATGCTGCCCCGGCCACTACAAGTCTCGCATTTAAAGCTAAAGATCAAGAAATGTTTTTTGCCTGTTCCCCTACACCAGGAGCAGGGACTCGGCCGGTAAATAACCACATTTTGGCGATTCTTGAGCACTCTCCGAAATGACCGGTCAATAAACCCCAAGATTGCCCCAATGAGCAAGCCGATGATTGCGCCTGCAAGCGTGATCCGAAGTATGTCCTCGAATCTGTTACCTGTCCAATAGCCATACATTAAGACTAAGGTAGATGCCGCAAATACCATTGCCCCAACAATAGCGTACCAAAAAAGCGTGTACACCTTGTACCCTCCCTCAATCCGAATTCAATTTTCTTTCCCCTTGAAATCGCCTAGACTTGAAGGGCATTATAAGCCAGCCAGCCAACTCCTGGCAAGCCCGGCTTTAGCGTGTACTAAAAGAGCACGTTTCAAATGGATTAGTAAGGAGGGTTATGGTGTCTTTTTAGAGGGCTGAAGTTCTTATTACTAACTCAAATTGCTTCCAAAAAAAGTCGCCGGCCACGCTTTTAGCTGGCCGACGCCTTGGGGATTATCGTTGGATCTGCGTTTGGCGCCTTACGACCGGAATACCGCCATTACAACAGCCACACCGAGAAAAAGTAGGCCAAATCCGGCAAAAACAACGCCCATCCAGAGCAAGACCACTGCTTCTTCGGCCTGGCTCAACAGGTAATCTTGGCGACTACCGCCGAACAGAAAATCGGCTTCCAGACTGATGCCATCGTTTGTTCTCACCTGGCCGACGACAAAGGCTGGGCTCCCCATCCGAAACCCTCGATATTCCAGTGTCTCGTGTTCAACGAGAGTAGATGTGGTTCGCCAAACCTCTGGCGCGTGAAGAAGCTTGTAGTTGATGTTGCCAATTCTTACCCGGCCACCCGGCGAATCCAGCCACAAGACTGGCGTCACCCATTCGGTCAATGACCATACCTCGTCGCATTCGTAATCGCCGTCATCGTTCTCGTCATCTTCGTCATCGCATTCGATGCCTTGATACTGATGGGCGGTGTAGGCGATCAGCCCTTCAAAGTGGCTGGAATTTTGTTCGCTGATTCGCCCTTCAACAGCGACCAGGGTACCTGACAAAACGCCGTCCAATTGAGCTGGCGTATACAGCGGTATTTGTTCCGCCTTTCTCGCTTCCTGTTGGGTATGGAAATGTCCCCCCCAAAAGCCCCCGCCAATCAAGGCAAAAATGGCCCCAATAAAACCAAAAACCAGGCTAATGAGATGTTTTTCAACCCAGCGCCCCATCATCCCATCCTTGCTCCAATTTAACCACGCTTAATCCAGGGTTCAATCATAAGTGGTCAGTTATTTTGACAATCTTTTCTTGTTCCCCAACTCAGTTTGGACGCGAGAATAATCAGGGTTCATTCATCTCATAACTCCTTCAATAACCCTGTGCGTGCGTTGAATTCCTCAATCAGGGCATCCATCTCATCCACGTGACCGTGGAGATTGGACCAGTAGCTGTCATTGTACCATTGCGCCTGGATTTCCTGGTAGATTTTGCCCTGCTGCTCAACCCAGGTGTAATACTTGAGATTGTGAACGCGTTTGCGATCGTAGTAGCTCAATTCCTGTATGTAATCGATGGTAGTACCCAGCAGAAAACGATGATAGGCTCCGGCGGCGTCCAACTCGGTGAATTCGCCGCGCTCGGCGGTGAGTTCAAGCAACCGACTCTCGTACATCTCCATCGAGTCAGTTAAGACCGTCACGACCACGTCGTTCTCGCCCAGTTCGTAATATTTGGCAAATTTAATCGCTGAAAGCAAGTTTGACACCCCCGAAATCCCCAGCAAATCCAGGTTATTGACCAGATCTTCGGAGACGCCCCGGTCAACCAGAAATTTTTTACCCGCCGGTTCGTTGAAAAGCCGGATGAGGCTCATGGGCGCTTCGTCGTCAATAGCCATAATTAAATCGGTATTTTTGACGTTGTGTATCCAGGGCACGTGCTTGTCGCCAATGCCTTCGATGCGGTGCTCGCCAAAACCGTTGAGGAGTAAGGTGGGGCATTGCACGGCCTCGCTGGCGGCAATTTTGCTGCCAGGGAATTGTTCCTTTAGATAATCGCCGCAGGCGAT
>JAFGNV010000175.1 GCA_016926805.1 Anaerolineae bacterium | reverse complement strand
CTTGGACTGACCGGGCAATTTACCCTAAGTAACTTTGTGGTTGGGTTTGGCCTGGGCTTTGCGCTGCTGTGGCTTTCGCAGCGGGTGATGGGGCGCTCGATTTACTTTCGTAAAGTGCCTCAGATTATCAACTTCATCGGCTTTTTTATCTGGGAATTGATTCTGGCGAACCTGCGCGTGGCCTATGATGTGGTAACGCCCCGCCATTACATGCGGCCCGGCGTGGTCGCCATCCCCCTGGATGTGACCAGTGACGCCGAAATTGTCTTGCTGGCCAATCTGATTACGTTGACGCCCGGTACGCTCAGCTTGGATATTTCGGATGACCGGCACACACTCTACGTCCACGCTATGCATATTGATGACCTTGAGCAATTCCGGCGCGATATTAAAGAGGGCTTTGAACGCCGGGTGCAGGAGGTGTTTGCATGAATCTCATTGATTTAGCCTTCTTTGTGGTCATTCCCATTCTGAGTGTCGCTATGATTTTGGCCTTTGGGCGCGTTTTGCGCGGCCCCAGCCTGCCCGACCGGGTAGTGGCGCTTGATTTGCTGGCCACGTTGGGGATAGGCATCATCGCTGCTTACGCGGTTGTCGCCAAGCAGCCGGTTTTTCTGGATGTGGCGGTGGTGCTGGCCCTGCTGTCTTTTTTGGGCACGGTGGCCTTTGCCTACTACCTTGAAAGGAGAGTATGACATGACGGAAATTGTCACGGTGGGGTTGATGTTGGTTGGAGCGTTGTTTATGCTTCTGGCCGCCGTCGGGCTGGCGCGTATGCCCGACTTGTACCTGCGGATGTCGGCCACTACCAAAGCGGCCACCCTGGGCGCGGGTTCTATTTTGTTGGGTGCGGCCATTTATTTTAGCGAGTTGGGCGCCAGCAGCCGGGCCATAGCCACCATTATTTTTCTGCTGATTACCGCGCCCGTGGCCGCCCACATGTTGGGCCGGGCCGCCTTTTTTAACGGCGTGCCTCTGTGGCGGGATACGCTCTACAACGAACTACGTGGACGTTATGATGGGCAGACCCACAAACTGGCCGGACCAACTCAAACAATTCAATTTGATGACCCCAAAAAGGAGACAAAATAGATAAATGGAAATACCGCTGCTCAGGGATATCGTCATCATCTTTGTACTGTCGATGGTGGTCGTCTATGTCTCCCATCGGTTTAAACTGCCGCCAATTGTGGGGTTGCTGATCACCGGGGTAGTGGCAGGACCGTACGGGCTGGGGCTGGTCAATGCCCTGGACGAGGTAGACGCATTGGCCAAGATCGGTGTTATCTTGCTATTGTTTGCCATCGGCATCGAATTCTCCCTGCGCAAATTGATGCAGATAAAAACGCTGGTGCTGCTGGGCGGCGCGCTTCAGGTCGGGGCTACCGTGCTGATTGTCTTTTACTTTACCTACCGGGTGCTGGAGTGGTCATTCGGCCCGGCCATGTTTATGGGCTTTCTCATCTCGTTGAGCAGCACGGCCATTGTGCTAAAGGTATTGCAAGATCGGGCCGAAATCGAATCGCCCCAAGGCCGCATCTCGCTGGGGATTTTGATTTTTCAAGATGTGATTGTGGTATTGTTCATCATCCTGACCCCGTTTCTGGCCGGTGAAACTAACAGCGACACCGGCCCGTCGGTGTGGCGACTGACGGCCACCGGCGTGGCCTTGCTGGTGTTTGTGTTTGTGGGGGCGCGCTATTTGGTGCCGGCCATTCTGCATCAAGTGATCCGCACCCGCAGCCACGAACTCTTCCTGCTGACCGTGGCCGGTTTATGCTTTGCCGTGGCCTTTGTGGCCGCCGAGCTATCGCTGGCCCTGGGCGCGTTTTTGGCCGGGCTGACCATCTCGGAATCGGAGTACAGCCACGAGGTACTGGAACACATCCATCCCTTCCGCGACATCTTTACCAGTTTCTTTTTTGTCTCTATTGGTATGTTGCTGGATGTAGGGTTTGTGCTGCAACAACCCTGGTTGATTTTGTTGATCACCGCCGGGGTGCTGGTCGCCAAAACTATCATTGTGTCCGTCACCGGCCTGCTGCTGGGCTTTCCTTTACGCACGGCCATAATCAGCGGGCTGGGGTTGAGCCAGGTGGGCGAGTTTGCCTTCATTCTGGCTTCGGTGGGCAGCGGCTATGCTCTGCTCTCTGCCAACGCAGAGCAGATGTTTCTAGCCGTATCGGTGCTCACCATGGCTGGAACAACCTTTATCATCGGTGGCGCGCCGCGCGTAGCCGACTGGGTGATGCGCCTGCCGGTTCCGGCCCGTTTGCAGCAAGGACTATATCCGGTCAAGGGATTGGACCCACCAAAAACAACCAGTTTTAACGACCACCTGCTCATCGTTGGTTTTGGAATCAATGGCCGGAATGTGGCCAGAGCCGCCAAACATGCCCAGATCCCCTACGCCATCATTGACCTGAACCCCGACACCGTGCGGGAAGAGCGCGATTGTGGCGAACCCATTTTTTATGGCGACGCCTCCCGGCCCGCCGTGCTCAAGCAGGTCAATGTAGCCCAGGCCCGCACGGTGGTCATTGTGATTGCCGATGCTGCCGCCACGCGCCAAATTGTGGGGCTGGTACGCCAACTTAATCCCACGGCCCACATTATCGCCCGAACCCGCTATGTGAATGAAATGGAATCGTTGTACCGACTGGGCGCCAACGAGGTTATCCCCGAAGAGTATGAAACCTCCGTAGAAATTTTTACCCGGGTGCTGGTCAAATATCTGGTGTCCAAAGACGAAATTGCCTGCCTGGTGGCCCAGTTACGTGACGACGGTTACCAGATGCTCCGCAACATCTCTAGCGCCGCCAGCCTGTCTGTGGCCGATCTGCGCCCGCACTTGCGCGATATTGAGATTGCGCCAATTTTTGTGCCGCCGAACTCTTGGCTGGCCGGAAAATCGCTGGCAGAACTCGACTTACGCCATAAAACCGGCCTGACCCTGCTGGCGATCCGGCGCGGCACACAAATGATTACCAACCTGGATGCGCAGACCAAAATCCAGCAGAATGATGAACTCTTTGTGATTGGCCCGCCTGACAAAGTGATACACGCGGCGTTATACTTGTAAAGTTTTAGAAATCTATGTTTTTCCGCGTGAATCCGCGTCCAAAATGTAAAAGTGCAAACATAGTGCAGAATATTAGGGCGAATGTCGGTTTTGTGATAAAATAATCCGTACTTAATATTGTACTCAAATACTACCGAGGGAGATTTCCATGCAAAAAATAGCGGAAAGATTAGGTTCATTCTATCTGGGCGCAGAATATGACCTGAAAAAGGGCCAACGCCTTGAAACTCCTGTTAATTATGATGCCCGCGACCTAACCACCCACGCTGTTTGCGTGGGTATGACGGGTAGCGGGAAAACCGGTCTGTGTATTGGCCTGCTCGAAGAAGCAGGTATTGACCGGGTGCCGACCATTCTGATTGACCCCAAAGGTGATATTACCAATTTACTCCTTCAGTTCCCCGATTTACACCCCGACGATTTTAAGCCCTGGGTCAACCCCGATGATGCCCGGCGTAAAGATAAAACCATTGATGAATTCGCCGAGTCTGTGGCCGACCTTTGGCGCAATGGTCTGGCCGATTGGGGAATAGACCCGGAGCGAATTCGGATGTTACAAGAATCCGCGGATTTCACTATTTACACCCCTGGTTCGGATGCCGGTGTGCCGGTCAGCATTTTGGGAAGTTTGGCTGCCCCCGGCTTGGATTTTGAAGCCAATGCTGAAGCCGTCCGGGCGCGGATCGGCGGTACAGTAGCCGCCCTGCTGGGACTGGTCGGCTTAGATGTCGACCCCGTCCGCAGCCGTGAGGCGATCTTATTGTCTAATATTTTTGAGCATTATTGGAAGCAGAACAAAAATCTGGATCTTACCAAGTTAATCACTTCCATCCAAAATCCGCCCGTACGCCAGTTGGGTGTGTTTGATGTGGACACTTTTTTCCCAGAAAAAGACCGTTTTGCAATGGCGATAGACTTTAACAACTTGCTGGCCGCGCCAAGTTTCCAGAGTTGGCTGCAAGGTGATACCCTGGATGTAGATCGCCTTTTTTATGCCGAGGACGGCAAGCCGCGCCATTCAATTTTTTACATCGCCCATCTTTCCGATAGCGAGCGGATGTTCTTTATAACGCTGCTCCTGGAAAATATCGTCACCTGGATGCGCCGCCAGGCCGGGACCACCAGTTTGCGAGCGCTGCTTTATTTTGACGAAATTTTTGGCTTTTTGCCTCCCACTGCTGAACCGCCCTCAAAACGCCCGCTGCTGACCTTGCTCAAACAAGCGCGAGCTTTTGGTTTGGGTGTGATTTTGGTAACCCAAAACCCGGTAGATTTGGACTACAAAGGGTTGACCAATGCCGGAACGTGGTTCATCGGCAAACTCCAGGCCGAGCGAGATAAAGATCGGGTGCTGCAAGGCCTGAAAGGCGCGATTGCTGAAGCGGGCGGTAGTGGCGGTAAGGTTGATTACGACACGCTGCTAAGCAAACTGAGCAGCCGTGTCTTTCTCTTACACAATGTTCATAGCAATCAGCCCATTGTATTTCAGACCCGCTGGGCCATGAGCTATCTGCGCGGCCCTCTGACCAAAACCCAGGTCAGCACGCTGATGAAGAGCCGGAAGCAGGCTCTTTCAACCGCAACGCCTGCTCGCCCCTCCGCGCCAGTGGCGAAAAGTGTCGCCTCAGCCACCAGCGCGCCAACTCCCGCCGGGCAACCAGGTGCGCCCGAGGGCTTCTCGACCACGGCTCCGTCTCTTGGCATGGATGTGCCGCAGGTTTTTTTGCCAATAGACCTGGATGAAGGCGAGGCAACTCGCCACCTGAGCCAGAATGCCAGTCAGCAATTAAACGTAGAGCGAGTTCAACTGGTTTACGAACCAGGGGTGATTGGTGCCGCCGACGTTCGTTTTGTAGATCAGAAGCGTAAGATCAATGAGCAAGCGGAAAAAGTGTTGTTGATGCCGGCGCCAATTGATCTGCGACGCTTTGATTGGGGCGAAGCTACCCGGCTCTCCATCACCTTGCGCGATATTTTAGATGCCCCTGAGGAAGTTGGCGAAAACCAGGGCCCCTTCTTTGCCCCGGTACCAGAAGATGCCAATAGCAGCCAAGAAATCAAAAATCTCACCAAAAAACTGTCCGATTGGCTCTTCTACAACAGTCGCCAGACCATCACAGTTCATCCGGAACTGGGCCTGTTCCAACATCCTGATGAAACCCCGCGCGAATTTAAAATCCGCTTGCAGCAGGCCGCCCGTGAGGCTCGGGACGAAGAGGTGGACAAGCTGGAGCAAAAATACGAGAAGCAAATTGCAGGGCTGCAAACCAAACTTCGCAAAGAAGAGCGGGAACTGGCTAAAGATGAAGCGGATTATCAGGCCCGCAAACAGCAGGAATTGGTAGGCATTGGTGAAAGCGTGGTGGGTTTCTTTGTGGGGCGACGCAGTACCCGCGCGGTGAGTAGCGCCATGAGCAAACGACGCATGACGTCGAAAGCGTTGCAGGAAGTTGAAGAGTCAAAAGATGTAATCGAAGACCTACAGGCGGACATTCAGGAAGTGGAAGAGGAACTGCAAGAGCAGACCCAGGAAATTACCGACAAGTGGGAAAACCTGCTTGAAAACCTGGTCACCGAAGAGATCTCTCCCCGCCGTACCGATGTGCATGTGGTAATGGTGGGTCTGGCCTGGCTGCCTTCATGGTTGGTTACGTACCGCGATGGTCGCCGTAGCCGAACCGAGACTGTCCCGGCTTATGCGCTGCCGAGCGAGACGCATTGAGATAACAGCCTGCCTCTCGCGACCCATACAAGAGCAGTTTACGGCCTTCGCCAAGGCCACCATCCGCCTGGCCCTACCCTCCTCATTCCGCATCCCTTCGACGGGCTCAGGGCAAGTTCTGAGCAAGGTCGAAGAAAAGACAGATCGCTTGGTGTTGCTCTGAGGGAACTAGACCCTAAAGGTCTTGAAGACCTTTAGGGTCTACGATGACTCTGGTAATGTCATTAGTAGACCAAAGGTTAAAGGCCAAAGGCCTCAAAATCCCTTCCATGGTGGTTGACCGGACACCACACCGTGGAGTATTCTTCGCTTCGCTAACGCTCAGAATGTCCGGCTCACCCGAATAAACATCTGTCCAAAACGGCTCCACCAAAATACTCTCACATGACCCGGCAAAAAACCAATCCCCCAAAATATACCCGCAATCACACCCGTCGTTTTGACCTGAGGTGGTGGTTTATATCGCCTTTTACCCTGCTGGGTATTTTGATTATCCTGTTGGTTATTTCTGCACTGCGTAGCGGCAGTTACATCGAATTGATTCTGGCCGGGATTATCTTGTTGTTTCTGATTGCGGCCGGGGTGAGCCTCCTGCTGGGGCGACAAATCTCCCGGCGCATCGAGCGGGTCACTCACGCCGCCGAGCAGGTATCCCAGGGCAACCTGACCATTCGTATAGATGACCATAGCCACGATGAAATTGGTCGCCTGAGCCGCGCCTTCAACCGCATGGTTGAAAATCTGGATCAATTACACCGCAGTCGTGATCTATTGAGTCGTACCATGTCACCGGCCGTACGACAGTCGTTGATTGAAAAAGGGCTGGACTTTCGAGGGATCACCCAGGATGTGTGTATTCTGTTTATCGACATCTGGGATTTTACCCGCATTACCGAGGGGTATAACACCGAACAATTGGTATTCTTTCTCAACGATTACTATACCACTATTGCCAGTCAAGTCCATTTGGGCGGCGGTATCATTGGTAAATATGGGGGAGATTCGATCTTGGCTTACTTTGGTGCGCCTGAACCGGCCCCGATTTCCCAATCGGCCACCGCCGCCCTGCTTACCTCGTTGGCCCTGCACGATGCCATTGAGCAATTGAGTGATCGCTGGATAATCTTGGGCCTGCCGCAGATTCGGGTGGGGATGGGATTGAGCCTGGGGCCGGCGGTGGCCGGGCCAATTGGTACAGAGAAGCAGTTTGAGTACACCATCATCGGCAATGCGGTCAATCTGGCCTCGCGGCTGCAAGACCTGACCCGCAGTATTGAGGGATTTGGCATAATCTTGACCACCGATCTCTATAACGCTCTGGAGGGGACAGTCAAAAATCAAATCCGGGTGGTCGATAGAGATGCTTACGAAATCCTGGACAGCCGCGAAAAGGCCCACCAGCCGGTCCAATTTGTCGACCTGGGTCTGGTTTCAGTGAAAGGCAAACGGGGGCCGGTGCATGTGTACGGGATTCCCGACGTAGACAACAAATAAACCGTTATCTCCGCAACATCCCCCACAAAAAGGCCAGGGCAGCCAACAATAACAACAGACCGCCAAGGAGTTTGTTCTGGCCCTCGATATAGAATCTATCTCCCACCAGCAACAGACCAACGGCCACCACCATCCAAACCAGGCGATTGATCGCCCGCTCTATTCCCTGAACAAGTCGGCGGGCCTCAGGAGCCAAGGAGGCCTGGACAACGAGATTTCCCTGTCGCGCCTGCATCAGCACCCCATCCACCTGGTTGGGCAATCGCAAGGCAAGCTGGCCCAGAGAAACAAATTGTTGCAGCCATTCCTGCCAACCCTGTGGTAACTGATCGGCGGCCAGGCGTTCGGCAAAGGGAATGGTTTCCGCCCAGGGATCGAAATTGGGATCGAGATTGGTGGCCATGCCGGACAAAATACCGATGGCTCTCATAATAAAGAGCATATCTGCCGGAAATTGAAAGGGAGCCTTGTACACAATATCACGGTATTCACGGAGAAAATACTGCATCTCGGTGGCAGCCAGGTCTTTAACTTGACCCATCCGCACGCCCCACAAACGTTGAAACATGTCGGTGGTGGCCTCTTCAATCCGCGTCAAATCCGCGCCGGGTAAGAGAATGCCGGCATTGGCGTAAGATTGAACGACTCGGTGTGCATCGCGGGTACCGATGCCGATGGCGTACTCTTTTAGGGCTGCCCGCAACCGCTCAGGGATGATAGCCACCATGCCAAAATCGACAAAGGCAATTTGAAAGGGGCGTCCGGTTCTGGACGGCACCGGATCGGAGGGAGCAAAATCGGTGACCCCTGCCTCAATTTCCTCCGGGAACGGCAGGGGCTTGACAAATACGTTGCCGGGGTGAGGGTCAACATGAACAAAATTGGTCTCAAAAATTTGGCGCAGGTAAATATCATAAAACTTTTTGGCTACCTCGGCCCGACTGATACCGGCTGCTTCAATTCCGGCCAGGTCGTCAATTTTGATATAGGCCACATTTTCCAGGGTCAGGGTGTGGGGCGCGCTGTATTGCCAATAAACCTGGGGAACGTAAACCCCGGTGTCGTCGGCAAAATCGGTGGCAATACGCTCGGCGTTGTGGCCTTCGGCGTCAAAATCCAGTTCGTTGCGAGTGATGGTGGTAAATTCTCGAGCCAGCCAATCCAAATCCACCCGCTGGCTGATACGTTTGTAGAATTTGAGCCAGCGGATGGCCAGGGCAATTGCGGCCAGGTCGGTTTCCACCAATACCTCGATACCGGGCCGCAGCACTTTAACCACCGCTTGCTCGCCCGAAGCGAGCCGGGCCAGGTGTGCTTGGGCCAGCGACGCCGCGCCCAACGGCTGCGGCGAAAACCACTCAAAAATGTCGGCAATCGGCCGGCCAAAGTCCGCTTCCACCTGGGCCACGATGCTCTCGATGCGATCCGGCGGCACCTCATCACGCAAACCGGCCAGTTCACTGGTGACTTCGCTGGGTAGCACGTCAACCCGGATACTGAGGAACTGGCCCATTTTGATAAGCACGCCCCCCATCTCTACGGCCAGTTCCCGGAAGCGCCGGGCAATCTTTTGCCAGCGCGGTAATGGGTCGGTGCGGAACCAGCCCAGGATGGGTCGGTTGAGCACAATGTCCCACCAGATAACGTGAGCAAAGGTTTTGATAAAAAACCAACGAACTTTGCGATAACGCTTGAAATCAATTTTGGCTCGATCCGGTTTGGTCCCAGCAGACCCGAGTACCTGGCCCAATTGACGATGTAAATCTTGTTGGATTTCTTCAGCCGTACGGGAGGAATTTTTGTCTGACACGCGTCATCAATCCCTTTGTTTAAAGTTTCCAACCATTATAGTGGATTTAGGGGCTGTTTCCAAAGTTATGGTATAATCACGGTAGCCAAAGCGGAGTAACAGAGTAGCAAAGCGCAACGTAACAGAATTTGCGTTTCGCATTTTGCGTTCAATTTATTTTTGGCAAAATTTTAAGGAGTAAGGTTGAATGAATAAAAAAACCTGGTACTGGATTATTGGCGCAGTGTTGGTAGGGTTGGTGGTATTATGCGGCGGCGTGGTTAGCCTGGGTTTGTTGGCCGCCAACAATTTGGATACCGGCGGCCCGACCTTTGGCGATGCCGTTGCCATTGTGCGGGTTGAAGGCGTGATTGTGGCTGGTGAAGCGCCGCCACCCAGCCCTTTTGGCGGCGGCACAGGTAACGCTTACAGCCAACAAATTATTGACTACTTAAAAAAGGCCGAGGCCAACGACAGCGTCAAGGCCATTGTATTGTATGTTGACAGTCCCGGCGGCAGTTCCTTTGCCTCAGACGAAATTGCCCTGCAAATCCAACAGATGGCCAAACCCATCATCACCTCGATGGGGAGCATGGCCGCTTCCGGCGGTTATTACATATCGGCGCCCACGGATGAGATTTGGGCCAGCTCTCACTCGCTGACCTGTTCTATTGGCGTAATCAGCCAGTTTCTCAACGTGGCCGGATTTGCCGAAGAATACGGTATCACTACCGTCACTATCACCAGCGGCAAATTTAAAGACACCGGCAACCCCTTCCGCAATTTCACCCCGGAAGAAGAAGCCTTGTGGCAGGAAATTGTCGACGAAGTGTACGACGAATTTGTGCAGGTGGTGGCCGAGGGGCGCCAGATGAGTGAAGATGAAGTTCGCCAGATTGCCGACGGCCGCATCTGCACCGGCAAACAGGCCCAGGAGATGGGGCTGGTGGATGAATTGGGCTACCTGCCCGATGCCATTGACCGCGCCGCCGAATTGGGCGGCATCGAAGGCAAGCCACGCCTTATTGAGTACAAACACACCCCCACGTTCTGGGAAGCCCTGGGGGCCAGTTTCAACCATCGCAGCCCGGCCGAGGAATTGCAGCAGTTGCTGAATTTCCACGCCGGGTCGCCGTTGATGTATCTTTACGTGGGACCGTGAGCGAGGAACGCCCTATGCGCGCCGTAGATATCATCGCTAAAAAACGAGATGGACTTGAACTGACCAGTGAAGAACTCAAATTCTTTGTCGATGGTTACACCCGTGGTGACATTCCCGACTATCAGGCCAGTGCCTGGTGCATGGCCGTACTTCTCAACGGGATGACCAAGGCCGAAGCCACCGCCTACACCCTGCACATGGCCCATTCCGGCGACACCCTGGATTTGCATCACATTGCGCCCGTGGTGGTAGACAAGCACTCTACCGGCGGCGTGGGTGACAAAACCTCGCTGGTGGTGGCGCCCCTGGTTGCCTGTTATGGCCTGCCGGTGGGCAAAATGAGTGGTCGGGGACTGGGTTTTTCTGGGGGTACGTTGGACAAATTGGAAAGCATTACCGGGTTCAAGGTTACGTTGACTACCGAGGAATTTCTGGACATCCTGACCCGGCATCACGTGGTGGTGGCCGGACAGAGCGCGGATCTGGCTCCGGCGGACGGCAAATTTTACGCCCTGCGCGACGTGACGGCTACCATAGAAAGTTTACCCCTGATTGCGGGCAGCATTATGAGCAAAAAAATTGCGGCGGGGGCCGACGCCATTGTTCTGGATGTCAAGGTGGGCAAAGGCGCGTTCATGAAAACAGCAGAAAAAGCCGAGGCATTGGCGGAATTGATGGTCAACATCGGCCAGGGGGTGGGGCGTAAGGTGGCGGCGGTATTATCGGATATGAACCAGCCCTTGGGCGCGGCAGTTGGTAACGCTGTAGAGATCCGCGAGGCCATTGACACCCTGCACGGGGGGGGGCCAGCCGACTTTCGGGAGCACTGTCTGACCATTGGCGGCAAGATGATCGAGCTGGCCGGAAAAGTTGCTAATCTGACCGAGGGCCAGCAAATGTTAGCCGAGGCCCTGGATGACGGGCGAGCCTGGGCCAAGTTCGTCGAGTGGATTACGGCTCAGGGCGGCGATAAGAGTCAACTGGAAAACCCCGACACTCTGCCAATAGCTTCCTTGATTGAAACGGTCAACGCACCACAGGCGAGTTATATTGCCGGGATCGATGCGGCCGAAGTGGGCAAAACCGGCGTGGAATTGGGCGGCGGGCGGCAAAAAAAAGGCGACCCCATTGACCACAGCGTGGGCATCATCTGCCATGCCAAAATTGGGGCGAAGGTGACCACAGCCAGCCCCTTATTTACCATCCACGCCAACAACCCGGCCAAACTGGCCGCCGCTAAACAACGCTTGCTGGCCGCCATCACCTGGAGCGATACCCCGGTGACCTCGCCTCCCCATACTCTAAAAATTATCGAGTAAAAAGGTCCATGAAACGGATATTCCAACGCCAATCAATGCCAGGGCCAATCCATCGGGAGCCGCTCTTGTCGCGCGGGTTGATGAGCCGGTTGCTCAGCCACCCCCTGCTGTACGGTAGTTTCATCCTGTTTAGTGTTCTGGCAATAGGTACCGTGGGTTATATGTTCATTGAAGACTGGCCGATGCTTGACGCCCTCTTTATGACCATCATCACCATGAGCACCATTGGCTACGGCGAGGTTCACGCCCTCTCATTCTGGGGACGTGTTTTCACCATCGGTCTCATTGTGGTCGGCGTGATTATCGCCTCTTACGGCATTACCACCACTGTCGAATTATTCACTTCACAGGGATTTCTGGAACAAATTCGTTATCGCAGGAGGCTCCGAGAATTGGAAAAAATTAATCATCATTCTATTATCTGTGGTTTTGGCCGTTTGGGCCGCAGCCTGGCCAAAGAATTACAGGCCCGGGGTTATCCTATGATTGTCATCGATATTGACCCGGAAGCTATTGACAGGTGCCGCCAAATGGGTATCCTGACCATCCACGGTAATGCCGCCGACGAGAGCGTTTTGCATGAAGCCGGGATTAACCGGGCCAAATCCCTGGTCGCTGCGGCCAACTCGGATGCCGAGAATGTTTTTATTGTACTAACGGCCAAAAGTTTAAACCCCGACCTGCAAATCATTTCTCGTTGTAATTCTGAACCCTCTATCCCCAAGTTAGAAAAGGCCGGCGTCGATATGGTTATTTCACCCCACGCTATTGCCGGGCGACGGGTAGCTCAATTACTCACCCGGCCCAATGTGATGAGTTTTCTGGACGGCATCCTTGAGTTTGGCGACCAGCAGATGCGTTTGGAAGAATTCATCATCGGTGAAAAGTCTCCTCTGGCCGGATTGACCCTGCGCGAAGCCAGGTTGAAAGTAGCGGTTCTGGCGGTCACGCATCCCGAACAAACCCTGCTCACCCATCCCAACGCCGATACCAAACTCCTGCCTGGCGCGGCCATGATTGTGATGGGCGTGGAACAAGAATTGAATCAACTGGCAGAGATGGTGAAGGGATAAAATCTCCCAATTTATACTCCTCTAACATTCCTCTAGCGTTATTCTAACACTTGTTGGTTACAATTACCTCCGAGACTGATCGATACTTTTTTGAGATAAATTTAGGAGGTAATAACCAATGGCTAAAATTATTGGAATCGACTTGGGTACAACCAATAGCGTTGTTGCTGTGATGGAAGGTGGAGACCCTGTGGTCATCCCCAATGCCGAAGGTGGCCGCACCACGCCGAGCGTGGTCGCGTTTAATAAAAATAAAGAGCGGCTGGTGGGTCAAACGGCCAAGCGCCAGGCCGTGACCAACTCCGACAACACCATCTACTCGGTCAAACGCCTGATTGGCCGCAGTTATGAAGACACCGCCATCGAACGCAAGATGTTATCTTACCAGATCGAAAAAGGTCGTGGTGGCGATGCGCGGGTAAATATTCCCATTACCGGCAAAAAACACACGCCCCAAGAAATTTCGGCGATGATCTTGCAGAAACTCAAAACCGACGCCGAAGCCTACCTGGGTGAAACAGTGACCGAGGCCGTTATCACTGTTCCAGCTTACTTCAACGACAGCCAACGCCAGGCAACCAAGGACGCGGGTAAGATTGCCGGGTTGAACGTGCGCCGCATCATCAACGAGCCAACCGCGGCAGCCCTGGCCTACGGCCTAGATAAAAAAGAGAACGAAACCATCTTGGTGCTCGATCTGGGTGGTGGAACCTATGATGTGAGTGTGTTGGAAGTGGGCGATGGCGTAATTGAAGTTAAAGCCACCAATGGCGACACCCACCTAGGCGGCGATGATTGGGACCAGGCCGTTGTCGACTGGCTGGTGGCCGAATATAAGAAAGAACAAGGGATTGACCTGAACCAAGATAAGCAAGCTTTGCAACGTCTGAAGGAAGCTGCCGAAAAAGCCAAAATCGAGTTATCGACGGTGATGGAAACGGAAATCAACCTGCCCTTTATCACGGCGGATGCCAGTGGCCCCAAGCACCTGCAACTCAAGCTGAGTCGCAGCAAGTTTGAACAATTGACCAGCCACCTGCTTGAACGTGTCAAGGGACCTTTTGCCCAGGCGCTCAAAGATGCCGGACTGAAGACCAGCCAGATCGACGAAGTGGTGCTGGTTGGTGGGTCAACCCGGATGCCGATGGTGCAAGAATTAACGCGCCAGTTGACCGGGGGTAAAGAACCCCACAAAGGGGTCAACCCAGATGAAGTGGTGGCTATCGGCGCGGCAATCCAGGGTGGGGTGCTGGCCGGAGACGTGAAAGACGTGTTGTTGCTCGACGTGACCCCGTTGAGCCTGGGTGTTGAAACCCTGGGCGGCGTGATGACCACGCTCATCTCCCGGAACACCACCATCCCAACCCAGAAGAGCGAAATCTTCAGTACTGCTGATGATGGCCAGACAGCGGTGGACATCCACGTGCTGCAAGGGGAACGGCCGATGGCAGCCGGCAACATGACCCTGGGCCGCTTCCGGCTGGAAGGTATTCCACCCGCACCGCGGGGTATTCCCCAAATTGAGGTCAAGTTTGATATTGACGCCAACGGTATCTTGAACGTCGGCGCCAAAGACAAGGCCACCGGCAAGGAACAGAAAATCACCATCACGGCCAGCACCAACTTGAACAGCGGTGACATCGACCGGATGGTTAAAGAGGCCGAGCAACACGCTGACGAGGACCGCCGTCGCAAAGAACTCATCGAAGCGCGTAATCTGGCCGATAATCTGGTCTACCAGGCGGAAAAATCGCTCCGCGAGTTGGGCGAGCAGGCTGATGCCTCGCTTCGGGCTGAAGTTGAAAACAAAATTGGAGATGTCAAAAAAGCTCTGGAAAGCGACAACAAGGATCGTATCACCAGCGCCACCCAGGCTTTACAGCAGGCGATGATGCAGTTGGGTCAAGCTGCTTACCAGCAGCAGCCCCAGACTGGCGGTGCGCCCAACGGCCACGGTGACCCTCAAGCGGAACCTAGCGATGAGGATGTGGTGGAAGGCGAATTCAGCGAAGCCTGAGAATAGACTTTTTTGACGAGAAGGGCGGTACGCACTGTACCGCCTTTTTTCAATTCAGCCTTCCCTTCCACCATACCTTGTGTCGTCTTTCTTGCAAGGAAAACGGGGGAGCAAATTGGGGAGAACTACCCCTTCAAGCCCCTGGGCCTACGACGTTTTCCTTAGCAGTTAAGTTGAATTTACGCGCGGTTTGTGGTATGTTTTGTGCAGAGAGTTGCATTGAGAGATTTACATTGAGGAGGTGATCTCATGTTTTTTTATAGTCCAAGCTTTTTATGCTTTATTATTCCTGCCCTTATTTTGGGCTTCATCGCCCAGATGATGGTCAAAAGCAAATTTAACCAATATGCCCGGGTCAGAACGATGCGGGGCATGACCGGCGCCCAAGCGGCCCGGGAAATCCTCGACTCAAACGGCCTGTATGATGTTACGGTTCAGGAAACCCAGGGTTTTTTGAGCGACCATTACGATCCCCGCAGCCGGACACTGCGCCTCTCGCCAGATGTGGCCCGGGCGCCATCGGTATCGGCGGTAGGTGTGGCGGCTCACGAAGCGGGCCACGCCCTGCAACACGCCGACGGTTATATGCCGTTGCAGTTGCGCAGTTTTATGGTGCCGGCGGTGCAGGTTGGTAGCTGGTTGGGGCCACTGGTGATTATCAGCGGCATTTTCCTGGAACTCTTGTTCCAGTTGACTTCTTTGGGAATGGCGATTGCCTGGTTTGGGGTGGGGCTGTACGCGCTGATTGCCATCTTCGCTCTCATCACCCTGCCGGTGGAACTGAACGCCAGCGCCCGGGCCAAAAAACTGCTTTACCAATACAACATTGTGGATCGACAGGAGTTGAACGGGGTCAACAGCGTTCTCAATGCCGCGGCCTGGACCTACGTGGTGGCGGCCATTGCTGCCTTATTGGAACTGGCCCGCTGGATTTTTGTTTTGACGGCCCGGCGAGATTAGGGTCGCTGAAACTCTAATTTGAGTTTAATTATCCCGTGATACGATCAAGCAATCGAGACCCGGCCTACAGACTTTATAGGAGGTGACTTTGTCTCAACTACGCGTAATTCTATTGGGCGTGCTTATCTTTATTATTTCCGCATGCAATTTGTCTTCGCTACCCGGTTTGTCTGCCCTTCGCCCGGCCGATACAAAACCTGAGACCACTCAAACACAACCTGCGCCAGAATCGGACGATAATTTAAACGAAACCCAGGTGGCGTTGCAACCGACGCCCTCAGCTCTTGAGCCTGAACCAACCCCGTTGCCTGCCGACATGATTGCTGAAGCAGATACCGAAGAGCTTCTGCTGATTAATCTCTATCAACGGGTCAATCCTTCTGTCGTCAACATAATAGTGACCGTTGAAAATGATAGCGAAGACGAAATTGAGAATCTGTTTCCGATGCAGGGACAGGGGTCCGGCTTTGTTTATGACATGCAGGGACATATTGTCACCAACAACCATGTGGTCGCTGAAGCCGGTGACATTGAGGTAACCTTTTATGACGGCTCCATCGTGAAGGCTGACGTGATCGGCCGAGACCCTGACAGCGATCTGGCGGTCGTCAAAGTTGACGTGCCTGCCGACAGGCTGCGTCCGGTGGAATGGGGTGACTCTAATAGTTTACAGGTTGGCCAACGAGCAGTGGCCATTGGCAACCCTTTTGGTCTGGCAGGTACTCTGACCACGGGAATCATTAGCGCGTTGGGCCGCAGCCTCCCCACTGGAACGCCGGGACGTTTCCGCATCCCCGAGATTATCCAAACCGACGCCGCCATCAACCCTGGCAATTCTGGCGGCCCACTACTCAATTCAAGTGGCGAGGTAATCGGAGTCAATTCGGCCATTGTGCCCAATCGCGTTGGATTTGGCGAACGGAGTTTTTTGGGGATTGGCTTTGCCATCCCGGCCAATCTGGTCCAACGAGTTGTACCCAGTTTGATTGAAAACGGCAAATACGAACATGCCTGGATTGGATTTTCCGGTAACACTGTTATTCCCGAAATTGCGGAGGCCATGAAACTACCTGAGACATCGGGCGCGCTAATCTCCGAGGTCATTTCCGGCAGCCCCGCCGACAAGGCTAATTTGCGCGGTAGTAGCCGTGATCTTGAGTTAGAGAATGGTGTTACTATCAAGATAGGCGGTGATGTAATTATCGGCATTGAAGACGAAGAGGTCCGTCTGTTTGATGACCTCATCTCTTTCCTCAGCCGACGGGGTGAGGTGGGCAAAACCGTTACCCTAACCATTATTCGGGATGGGAAAATACAAAAGGTTGAAGTAATGCTCGATGCCCGCCCAAGTTCAGATGATTTACAATTAGAGGACAATTAAAGCTGGGGTTCCGTATCGTCGGATTGGCCGTGTGGGACCTGGTGGTGTTCCCGGCAACGGGCTTCGTACACCTCGCTGGCTCCCACCATAATAATGGGGTCATTATAATTGGCCGGACGGCCATCAATCAGACGTTGCGTACGGCTGGCCGGGGCACCACAGACCATGCAGATAGCCTGGAGTTTGTCAACCATTTCGGCCTGGGCCATCAGGAGGGGCATGGGGCCAAATGGCTCGCCGCGAAAATCCATATCCAGCCCGGCCAGGATAACTCGCTTGCCCTGGTTGGCTAATTCTTCACACAATTCGGCAATGGTCCAATCAAAAAATTGAACCTCGTCAATTGCCACAACGTCGGTATCGTCTTCTATCCTGGTGGCAATATCAGCCGCATTCTGCACAACTGTTGCCTGGTAATAACTACCGCTATGCGAACTCACCTTTTCCGATTGGTAGCGATTATCCAACGCAGGTTTAAAAACCTGCACCTTTTGCCTGGCAATTTCTGCCCGCACCAGCCGCCGGATCAACTCCTCGGTTTTGCCGCTGAACATGCTGCCGCAGATTATTTCAATCCAACCACCATCGTAACGATGATACATAACCCGATTCCTCCTAAAAAATAGGGCAGACCGCTCAACAAGTCTGCCCTATCAATTGGCAAATCGTTTTGCCCTTGGTGCTTTGGGCAAACAAAGGCTTTATTGTACCTCTAAAAATGCTGCTCTTGCTTCATTGAGTTTGGTTTCAACTTCTTCCAGCGCCTTGGGGCCAAACCCCTCCAGGGCCAGCAATTGGTTTTTATCCATTGCCGCCAAATCACCCACCGTTACCACATCCGCATTCTTCAAAATCTGGTAAATACGATCACTCAATTCGAGGGCGATTAATTGCTGTCGGAAGAAACGCTGTCCAATCTTTTCTTGGACTTCTTCCTGGCGTTTGATTGCCTCGGCTTGATGTTCGCCATAACGATCCAAACGCTTCATAAAGCGGTCAACCTGGCCGGCTGTGTCAACAATCCGCTGCTCGCCGGTGAAAAAGGGATGGCACTTAGAACAAACATCCGTCCGAATGAGTTCCTGGGTCGAGCCGGTGGTCCAAGTATTCCCGCAAGAACAAATTACTTTGGCATTAGGATAATACTTGGGATGAATATCTGTCTTCATGACGTCAAAAAACCTTTCTAGTGTTCAGTTGGGGTAAATCCTAAACAGCTTCGGGATAAACACTCACGCGCTTTTTATCGCGGGTGACGTGTTCAAATTTTACATAACCCTCGGCTGTGGCGAAAAGGGTATAATCCCGGCCCATCCCCACATTAATCCCGGGATGAAATTTGGTTCCCTTTTGCCGAACCAAAATATTGCCGGATTTCACTAACTCGCCGCCAAATTTCTTTACCCCGAGTCTTTTGCTTTGACTATCACGCCCGTTGCGGCTGGAACCACCGCCTTTTTTATGCGCCATCTGTATTCTCCTCTACTTTGGACTTCTTGGATTTTGCCTTGGCTTTGGCTGTTATTTTGTCGATCCGCAGGCGGGTAAAATCCTGTCGATGGCCTTGCTTTTTGTGATAATTTTTCTTGTGTTTGTATACAATAACCTTTTTACCTCGCCCATGGCCTTCAACTGTGGCTGTTACCCTGGCCCCGTCAATGGTAGGCGTACCAACTTCAACCTCTTTTTCTCCACCCACCATCAAAACGCGTTCGATGTCTACCTTATCACCGATTTCGGCAGGAAGCTTTTCAACTTCAATCACGTCGCCTTCGGCCACGCGATACTGTTTGCTACCTTTTTCTATGACTGCATACATAATCCAATTTCTCTCCAATGGAATTTTTTCCAGGCCTATGACAAGATTTTTGCTTGGGCCGCTTTGATCACCGTAAATTCGACAACCAGGGTTAACCTTAGGGAAACCTTACAATAGGCACAAACAAAAAACAAGTGCGACCGTGCCTTCCGGTCACACGAAAGAATATTATATTCGGATAGGGCGATGTTGTCAAAAAAACTAACATAAATTTACGGCCATTTGGCCATCACCGTTTGCCCGCCGTACACCTGCTGCCCGACCGAAACCAACACCACCACGTCTGGGGGCAGCAGCAGATCCACCCGGCTACCAAAACGAATCAGGCCCAGGCGTTGGCCGGTAACAACTTCATCACCAATATTCACCCTGCAGACAATGCGTCGGGCCAAAATACCGGCAATTTGCCTGACAGCCATGCGTCCACGCGGGGTAGCCAAGCCAATCAGGTTCGACTCGTTGCGCTGGGTGTCTTTCAAAAAGGCCGGCGCAAAACTGCCCGGTTTATAACGCAAACCTTGCACCTGGCCCCGGTAAGGGCTGCGCTGCACGTGCACATCAAAAATGCTCATAAACACGCTGACCCGTCGCGCCCGCCCCTGGATAAAATGCGATTCGTCGACCAATTCGATATCGGTTACCCGCCCGTCCGCCGGAGCAATGATAAATTCCGGTCCGGCGGCGAGGGGGCTTCGCTCCGGGTCGCGGAAAAAATAAAACACCCAACCCAGAAGTGTAGCCGGAAGCAAGACCAGCCAGCGCCTGCGGGTCAAAAAGGTCAACAGGATGGCGCCGGTCAGCCCTATTACAATCGCAGGTACTTCTCGCCAGGCCGCCAGAATACCACTGAACATTTTTTAACTCTCGCTGAGCCGGAACCGATGCCGGGCGAAACGATGCAGAAAAACCACCGGCCCGCTGAGGCCATACAAAACAAATACACCAAAAGGAACCGCCTGCCAGCCACCGGCCAAGACACCCCAACCCAAAACCACCACGGCCATCATTATCAACAGTAA
The DNA here is from genome assembly GCA_016926805.1 of Anaerolineae bacterium. GTDB lineage: Bacteria > Chloroflexota > Anaerolineae > 4572-78 > J111 > JAFGNV01. The sequence goes on along the minus strand of JAFGNV010000175.1, from coordinate 11,202 downwards.
CGGCGGCGCTTTGATCACGTGAACGTTTTTGGGATACGGAAACGCGCTCACCATTAAACAACTGACCACCACCACGACCACCGTCCACCAGAGGTGAATGACCCAATGCTGCCAGAAACTACCGGTGATCAAAATCAAACTGGCCATTGGGATAGGCAGGCCCTTAAAATAAGCCCGCCGATCGGACGGTAACGTGTTATACCGCGCCAGGCGATAGGCCCCGGCTAATACAAACGCCAATGACGCCACCATGGCCACGTGGTTGGCTACCCCCACGTAAACCATAAGTCGATAAACCAAAATAGTTGGGGCCACGCCAAAGGTAACCACATCCGCCAACGAGTCCAGCTCTTTGCCCAGATAACTAATGGCATCCAACCGAAAGGCCAATTGCCCATCTAACACATCCAAAATAGAGCCAAGGATAATGAGCAAACCGGCCAGAAAAAATCGGTCATCAAACAAAACCATGATCGCCAACACCCCCAACACCAGTGAACTGATAGTAACCGCACCGGGAACGGCAGTTTTTACTTTTGGTCCTGGCACTTCTTTCCTCCTTCCCTCCCTGAGATAAATATTAGCCGGGTTATCACCCGGGTTTCTGCCAAAAATAGACCCAACTGGGGGGGATATTCAGCCACACCGCCCGACGCTGGATTTGATATCTGGCGGCAAAAGAACCAATGATTTGTCGGTTCGCCTGCATCTCCGCCTTCACCGTTGAACCGCCGAACAGATATTTGAAACGGCTGATAAAAATGTAATGAACGTAGCTAAAAACCCCTCCCGGTTTGAGCTGAGCCATCATCAACTCTAGAAGTTCCTGCACCAACGCTGGCGGGAAATTGGTCAGGGGCAGGCTGAACACAATGTAATCGTATTGGTGGTTCCTGGCCACATGGCGCACATCGTTGGTGATCAGATTGACCGCTACATCTTCCGGCGTTTGAAACCCAAATTCCAGTTCAAACCGCCGTCGGAGGGTTGCCATCAACTTGGGGTTGATTTCCACTACGTCCATTGTATCGCCGGGCTGTAACAACGGCACAATTTCGCGGGTAAAGGCGCCGGTACCCGCTCCGGCTTCCAACACCCGCGCCGGCCCTTGTTTTTGAGCCAGGTAGGCCACCGCCGCCCGTGCCAATGATCTTGAACTAGGCAGGATTGCGCCTATATGGAAGAAATCGGCAAAGAATTGCCGCAAGAAAAGCCCCTGGTGCGACACAAATGACTCCTACTGATACCCAAACATCTTCCTGAATGCCGGCTTGTACCACAACCCCTCAAAATCAGGATTCTCGCGGGCAAGCTGGCGTTTAGACTCATCCAGTTCAATGGCCTGGTTAAGCCAATTAATACAGGCATCGTCCTGCCCCAGCAGGGCTAGGGCACAGGCTTTGTGATACACTGCGTCGGAGTCGTCGGGGTCAAGACGGATGGCCTGATCAAAATCTTTCATGGCCTGAGTGTAGTTGTTCCGGCTATAATAGGTTAACCCGCGGTTGAGATAGGCGGTCGCGTCATCAGGGTCCAGCTCAATGACTTTATTAAAATCTTGCAAGGCGCGGTCATAACTCTCCAATTCGTAATAGACCAAGGCCCGGTTGGAAAGGGTTTTGGGATTGTCCGGTTCGTGGGTTAAGGCGTGGTTGTAATCGGCCAGGGCCTGCTCGTAGTCGCCCAGGGCTTCATACGCCAAACCGCGATAGTTGTAGGCGCCGACGTCGTTAGGGTCCAGACTGATAGCCCGGCTGTAATCTTTAACTGCCTGCTGCAAATTGCCCAGGTTGTTGTAGGCCAGTCCCCGGTTTTTGAACGTGGCCGGGTTGTTGGCATCAAGCCGGAGAGCCTGGTTGTAATCCTCAATCGCCCGCAGGTAATCACCTTGCTTAAAGTAGGCGTTGCCACAGTTATTGTAGATGGCCGGGTCTTCGGGGTTGAGACGCACAGCCTGGTTGAAATCATCAATAGCCGAGTTGGTGGCTCCCTGTTGCATGTAGATAATCCCCCGATTATGATAGTAGGCCGCATCCTTGGGATTAAGCAGAATAGCTTGGCTAAAATCGTCAACGGCTTGTTGATATTGCCCGTAGTTGGCCCGGACGCTGCCGCGATAGTTAAAGGTGGCCGCGTTATCCGGGTCGAGTTCGAGGGCATGGCTGAAATCGGCCACGGCTTCCTCAAAATGGTGCAAGGCGGCGTGGGCCAAACCGCGATTTTGCAGCATTTCTACCGTTCCGGGCTTGAGTTGGATGGCCTGATTGTAGTTTTCCAGGGCTTCGGCATACTTACCTTGCTCGGTGAGGGCCAGGGCCAGATTATGGAACATCTCGGCCTCTTTAGGATTCAGTTTGACCGCCTGCCGGAAGTCGTCAACCGCCCGGTTGGTATCGTTTTGATAGGCGTAGGCCAGACCGCGCTGATAGTAGTAATCGGCCTGATCGGGGTTGAGTTGAATGGCCTGGGTAAAATCATTGGTAGCCCGCTGGTATTCGGCATACTTGACAAAAGCCTGGCCTCGTTGGAAAAAGGTGTCCGCATTTTGCGGTCGCAAGCGAATCGCCTGGTTGAAATCCTTGATCGCCTGGGCCGGATCGCCCCGGTCCAAATGCACACAACCGCGATGGTGCAATGCCTCGACCTGTTTGGAATTCAGTCGCAGAGCTTCGTCGAAATCTTCCAGGGCCAGTGGGTAGTTTTTGAGCCGGTAATGAGCAAAACCTCGCTGCGTAAGGGTAAACGCGTCGTCCGGGTGGAGACGCAAAGCCTGGTTGAAATCGGCCACGGCCCTGGCATACTCTTCCATCCGGATGAAGGCCAGGCCACGGTAACGAAAGAGCCGGGCGCCATCCACCGCCGATAGACCTGCGGCAGTGGTTTCTTCAGACAACTCAATCGCCTGGTCGTAATCGGCAATGGCGCGAACGTAATCGCCCCGGCGACTGTGTACCAGACCGCGATTGGCAAAAGCCGCCAACATTTGCGGCTCCAATTGCAAGGCTTCGTTGAAATCTTTGACCGCCTGGTCATACTCACCCGCGCCGGAATACGCTCGACCCCGCTCGTTAAGCAAGTTGGCCCGCCCCACATCCGACTCGAGTTCCAGCGCCTGGCTAAAATCATCAACCGCCCGTTGGTGCTCGCCTCGATGGGAGAAGGTCAAGCCACGATAATAGAGACTCCAGGCCCGGGTCCGGCCATCCGGTTTGAAAGAGAGCGCCTGGTTGAAATCCTGCATCGCCTGGGTGTAGTTGGTCTGTTCGTAGTAGGCTCGCCCGCGCTGGTAAAAGGCGGGCGCGTGGGTAGGATCGAGGCGTAGGGTTAAATTGAAGGACTCGATGGCCTCAACCGGTTGGTCCTGCCGGGCCAGAGCCAGCCCTTTTTGATAGATGACGTCGGCGTTTTGGGGTGAGAGCAGCAGGGCTTGATTGAAATCTTCAATGGCGTACGCGTAGTTCTGCTGCGCGGCATAGGCCAGTCCCCGCTGGTAGAACAGATCGGGTGACTCAGGACTGACCACAATGGCTTCGTCAAAATCGGAAACGGCCTGGGCCAGGTCATCCTGCCGGACGTGGGCCAGACCGCGCTGGTAGAGGGCCTCTACATCGTGGGGATTGAGCTTGAGGGCCTGGTTGAAATCATCGATAGCCTGCAACACGTTGCCGGTGCTGGCGTGGAGCATCCCACGTTGGGTGAAAACTGGGGCGTCCGTAGCGGTCAAATCGGCTTTGTTCAACGTCAGCGCCGCCGACTGGTCAAAATCGGCCAGCGCCTGTTTGGAGTCGCCTTGTTTGGCATGCACCCGGCCACGATATTGGTAGAACAGGGCCAGCCGAGTTTGTTTAGGACTATCCAGACCTGACGGACTATCCAGACCTGACAGGTTTTTGAAACCTGTCAGGTCTTTGTCTTTCTCGTCAATCTCTCCCGTCTCGAGCTGGATGGCCTGATCAAAATCCTTAATCGCCCGCTTATAGTTTTCCTGCTGATACAGGGCCAGACCACGCCGGGCATAGACTTCGGCCTGACCAGGTTCAAGGCGAATGGCCTGGTTGTAATCCTCAATGGCCCGGGCATAATTGCCCTGCCGAGCAAAGGCCAGGCCGCGCCGGGCCAGGGCCGCGCTATTTTTGGGGTCCAATTCAACGGCGCGTTCAAAATCGGCAATAGCTTGAGTTAACCCGCCATTAGCGGCGGAGGACGCGGTTTTGGCCGCCGGACCGGTCGTCGGCACTGCCATTTCCTCCAAACCCAACTGCGCCAGACGAGCCTCACCACGCCGGGTATAAGCCGTTACATTGTCGGGCATCAGCCGGATAGCCTGATTGAAATCGTCAATGGCCAGGTCGAAATTGCTTTGAGCCAGGTAGGCCGTCGCTCGATTGAGATAGGTGGGGCCATTCTTGATGTCCAACTTAAGAGACTGACTGAAATCCTCAATAGCCTGAGCGTGGTTGCCCAAACGGGCATGGGTATCGCCGCGCCGGGCGTAGAATTGGGCATTTTGGGGAATGAGTTTGATGGCCTGATTAAAATCGGCCAGGGCGCGGGCGTGGTCGCCCTGCTCGCTATAAATCAAGCCCCGGCCATAGAACACATCGCCATCATCGGGCTGCAATTGAATAACCCGGTTGTAGTCCTCCAACGCCTTGAGTTGTTCAGCCTGATGGGCGTAAGCCAGGCCCCGATGTTTGAACGCTCCAACTAAACGATGATCCAGATTGATGGCCTGGCTGAAATCCTCGATGGCCCGGGCGTAGTCGGCCTGTACAAAATAGGCCAAACCCCGGCGATAAAAGAAGTCGGCCTGTTGGTCATCCAGGGCGATGGCCTGATTGTAGTCTTCAATGGCCCGGGCGTAGCGCTGGGCGGGTTGGCGATGACTGCGCGATGTGTCGATAAATGTATTGGCCCGGTTGAAGAAGAATTCGGCCTGGCGGGGGCTGAGGCGAATAGCCTGGTTGTAGTCTTCCAGGGCCTTGTCGAATTCTTGCAAACGGGTGTAAGCCAGACCACGCCGGTTGAAGATCCGGGCCGCAGTTGACTCCAGTTCGAGGGCTTTGTTGTAATCTTCCACCGCTTCCAGGTACTCATCGCGGGCGGCCAGCGCCATGCCCCGCTGGTAGAAAAAGTCGGGTTGGGCGGCGTCCAACTCGATGGCACGGTTGTAATCCTGGAGCGCCTCTTCATATTTGGCCTGACCGGCATAAGCCTGCCCTCGATGAAACAATGTCTGCGGATGGTCGGGTTGCAGTTGGAGGGCCTGATTAAAATCTTCCACCGCCCGCACGTAATCACCCTGGCCGGCTCGCGCTCGACCTCGATAATAATAGGTCCCGGGCTGTTTAGCATCAAGGGCAATCACCTGGTTAAAATCAACGATGGCCTGGGCGTATTCTGCCTGCTCCAGATAAGCCACTCCCCGGTGACTGAGGGCGCTCAGCCTGGTGGCCGGATCAGGGCTGAGATCAATGGCCTGGTTCAGGTTCTCGATAGCCTGGCGATAATCCTGGCGTGTCTCCAGATAAATCAACCCCCGGCGATAGAAAGCCCGGGCATGCTGAGGATTGAGAAAGATAGCCTGGCTGAAATCTTCAATGGCTCGTTGGTAGCTGGCTTCCTTTGAGACGCCAGCCGGGGTATGGTCGGCATAAACACAGCCGCGTTGGAAAAAGGCGGCATCACTTTCGGGGTCAAGCTTGATGGCTTGGTTGAAGTCGGTCAGGGCCTGGCCAAAATCAGCCTGGGCGGCGAAGGCCTGGCCCCGTTGAATGAGCGCCTCCACATCCCCGTCTTTCCGCAGGGTCAGAGCGCGGTTGAAATCCTCGATGGCGCTGGGATAATCGGCTTCAGCCAGATAAACACCGCCCCGATTTTTATAGGCCACGACATTTTGTTTGTCCAATTTGATAGCCTGGTCAAAATCGGCCAGAGCCTTTTTGTTGTTTTGCTGGCGCACGTAGGCGTAACCGCGCTGGTTATGGGCATCACTCAATTGCGACGAGTTCAAGTAGAGAGAAGGAACGGGAAAACCGGGCGGCAACAGACCAGAAGACCTATCTGCCTGGTCCTGGTTGCGATTCAAGGTGATGGCCTGGTCAAAATCTTCAATCGCCCGCCCAAACTCCTGCTGCCGGTTGTAAGCCAATGCCCGCTGGTAAAACGCCAGGGCATACTTGGGGTTGAGGTGGATGGCCTGGTTGTAATCTTGAATGGCCCGGGCATAATCTTCCTGATAGGCGTAGGCCAGGCCGCGCTGGTTAAAGAGAAGGTCGCGCTCGGTTTCGGGCGCCAGTTTGATGGCCTGGTCGTAATCCTCAATGACCCGGGCATAGTTTTGCAAAGGCGGGAGAGAATAGGCCAAACCACGCTGGTAGAAAGCGGTGGTATAGAATTTGGGCTTGTCCTCAAATTTCTGACCCGCCTCCAGCACCCGGTCAAAATTGCGGATGGCCCGACCGGGGTCACCCTGTTGCATGTAGGCCAAACCGAGGTTGAAATACGACAAACGGTCGGCGGGGTTGAGCCGGATGGCCTGGTCAAAATCATCGACGGCCTGCTCGAATTTTTTCTGCCGCACATAGACCAAACCACGCTGGCGATAATTGGCCACCTCGTTGGGATTCAATTTGATGGCCCGGTTGAAATCGTCAATGGCTCTGTCTAGCTTGTTTTGGCGCAGATAGGCCAAACCGCGCTGGTGGAAGGCGTCGGCATAGGCCGGATTCAGTTTGATCGCCTGAGTATAGTCGGCAATGGCCTTGTCCGGGGCGTTCTGGTCGGCATGAGTCAGACCACGATAAAAGTAGGCCACGGCGTCGTTGGCATTGAGTTGGATGGCCTGGTTGTAATCCTCGATGGCGCGGTCGTAATGCCCTTGCCGGGCAAAGGCCAGACCGCGGTCGGTGAAGGCGGCACCGTTTTCCGGGTCAAGCCGGATGGCCTGGTTGTAGTTGTCTACCGCATGGATGTAATCGGATAGGTGGGCATGGGCCAGGCCACGCCGATGGAAAATTATCGAACGGGGCACGGTGACCGGCGAGCGTTCAACTTTGATAACTTCGCTGAAGTCCTTGATGGCCTCTTCGTAACGTTGCAGGGCAAAATAAGCCAGACCCCGGTCAACGTAGAGCGGCAGGTAGTCGGCCTGTTCGGCCAGCCCTTGCGTGTAAATCTCAATTGCCTGTTCCTCACTACCCGCAGCCCGGAAGGTGTAGCCCCACCAGTCGGTGACAACGGCTTTTTGCCCGGCGGCAAGCTGCTTGTCTGCGGCCAGTTGGCTCAAGACGGACTGCATCTGCGCCCATTGACCCAACAGCCAGGCTTCGGCCAGAGATTTGAGAGAAGAAATAACCGGCGAGAGGAGAGAGAGAGCGGATAAAGGAGTTGATGCGTCAGCCGTTTCTTTGGGCAACACCTGGGCCAACAAATCAAACATGAATGAAGGCCTCTCATTTAAGGCTTCGATAAAACTGGTCTGCAAGAATGGACCAATTTCGGCGACAGCTTCCTGGCTTTCTAACAGGCGGACGGCCTGGCTCAGGCGTTCCAGCACCAGGCTTTCGTATTCAGCGTGAGCTTTGTGAGCCGTTGGTTTTTGCAGTTCCACCCGCCGCGCCACAATTTCGCGGTTCAGATACTCCAGAAGATTGCGTTTATCCTCAACCAGGTTGGGGCCGGCAGCTTGCAGCAAGGCTTCGGCCAGGGTTCGGTCCAGCCCAAAATGGCCGGGCGTGCTTCTGGCCCGCACCAGCATCGGCTGGCCGATGAGCCATTTGAACGCAGCCCGGCCATCTTGCGCTCCAACTAGGGTGAGCAAACGCGCCTGGTCGAAGGTACCGGCCACGGCGGCTTTCTCCAGCCAACCTTTGGATGGTCCGGTGAAAATTGCGGACACATCGGGCATCTGCCCTCTCTTGAGCGAAGGCCAGGCACCACCGACGACGCTCACATTCAACCAGATCGGCAGCGAGGCAGCGGGGGCAGCCTCGGCCAACATGGCCACTCCTTTTTCGCCCTGGGCATCGGTAAGGGTGGTGTTCTTGTTGACAAAGTCGGCGAGTTCAGCCGGGGTGAACGGTTTCAGAGGTAGCGGAAGCACCAGGTCGATCCACTGCTGCCGCCAGCGTTCGTCGGTGGCCAGCAGGTCTACCCGCCCGGCGATAACCAGGCGCAGGTCACATTCGATGGCTTCCCGGTTGTGGCCCAACAGGTAGGTCAGCAACCATTCGTTTACCACCGGATGGATACTTTCGTAGGTGTCAAACATCAACACAATTTTAGCGGGACGGAGACGTACTTCGGATTTTGGCGAGGCTTTTGGCTTCTGTTCATCACTTTTCTCGCTCTGCTCGTCAGCCTTGCTCCCCTTGTCTCCGCGCCGGTCCTGTTTCTCGCTTGGCTTCCGACTCTCCTGTGCCTGCGCCATTTGATTAAGGTCGGCCACCAGGGCTTGAGTCAGCAAATCAATCGGATGTTCAAAAGCCAGGGCTAAATCCGCTTCGTCCCAGCGCAGGTCGGTAAACTGTTCCAGGTCGGCTTTGACGGTGACTGGCTCGTGAGTCAAACCCAAAGCAGCCAGGCCCAACAACGTGGGGCAATAGAAATGACGCAAGACCTGTTTGGGGTCGGGGCTGCGGGTGAGGGCTTTTTTGAGCAGGTCCTGTCGTTTTTTGAACAACTGGTCAAAATGCGGCGTGGGGATGGATTCGCCTTCACAGTGCAAACCCGTGGCAACGGCTTGCAGCAAGCGGACGGCGTCGTGGCCAAAACCGGTGCCAACGCTGACCCGGCTGTAAATAGTCTCCGCCGAACGATACCATTCCATCTCATCCAACAAACGTGTTTTACCCACCCCGCCAGGACCAGAGATGGCCGTAATCAGGCGCACCTCGGGGTGGTTGGGGGGACGATGGTAATGCAGCCGGTAGAGGCCGATCTCTTTTTCTCGACCAGCAAAAAGCGTTTGACCCGCCTCAGGCTGAGGCAGGGGTCGGCGGTGTGAAAATGCCATCAGCACATCTCCTTCATGTGTTACGTTCCCAATGGGGTCAAAAGGATTTGTCCCAAACCGATAGATTAGCACAAAATGGGCTGGGGGACAATTGTTTGAGGGATAAATGCATGTTACAATTGGGCTAATCCAGACCTTTAGGGTTTTTGAAACCCTAAAGGTCTTCATTTGGCGAGAAACTCGAAGTTTCTTGGCAGAGCCAAGGATGGAAGGTTAATGGTGAAAAATAACCGCTGGGCTTCGTTACGAGCCAAAAAGATGCCGGTGAGCATGTTCAATACGATGGATGCGGCCAAAGTTGAGGCCCAACGAAAAGGACTGGAGATTATTGACCTGTCGGTCGGTTCCAGCGATTTACCGGCGCCCCCGGCCGCAATGGAAGCGCTCCGTGCGGCGACCTACCGTTCAGAAACGCACGGTTATTGCTTGCACTCCGGCACACAGCCCCTACGACAGGCGGCGGCGGGTTGGTTTGAGGAACGGTACGGCGGCAATTTGGATCCGGAACGGAATGTGATGGTGTTGATTGGTTCGCAAGAGGGGTTTGCCCACCTGCTGCTGGCCATTACCGATCCCGGCGATGTGATTCTGGCACCGGACCCCGGCTATCCCTCTTATTTTGGGGCCATCGCCCTGGCCGGGTTAGAATTGGCTCCCCTGCCGTTGCTGGAAGAAAACGGCTTTTTGCCCGACTTGAGCACCGTTCCGGTGGACGTGGCCCGTAAAGCGCGAGTGATGGTGCTGGCCTACCCCAACAATCCCACGGCAGCGGTAGCCTCGGCGGCATTTTTTCAGGAGGTCATTACATTCTGCCAAAACCACGATATTTTTCTGATCCACGATTTTCCCTACGTAGACATGGTGTATGGGGATTATCAAGCACCGTCGGTGCTGGCCCAGCCGGGAGCGATGGACATTGCCGTGGAGTTGTACTCGTGCAGCAAGAGCTATCACATGGGCGGGTTTCGGATTGGCTGGGCCGCCGGTAATGCCGACGCCATTGCAGCCCTAAATCAGGTAAAAAGCGCAATTGATTTCAACCAGTACCCCGGCATCCAGCAGGCGGCGATTGCGGCCATCAACCAGCCGAGGGCTGAAACCCGGCGAGCGGCGCGGGTATTTGAATCGCGGCGGGACGTGCTGGTGATGGCGCTCAACCAGGTGGGCTGGGAAACCCGGCTGCCTCAGGCCAGTATGTACGTGTGGACCCGGCTACCCGTCGGGTTGGACGACTCGTTTGAGTTTACGGTCAATCTGGCCCGCGAAACAGGCATCTGCCTGGCTCCCGGCCGGGGTTTTGGCCCTCGCGGGGAGGGGTTTGTTCGCTTTGCCCTGGTCCGCGAGCCGGAGGCGTTAGAACGGGCGGTAGAACGAATTCAGAGATTCTGGGGAAGCTGATTCTTATCACGAATGGCCCTCAGCCCGTTGTGCTCGTGAGTACCTCTAATTGCTCCTGGCCGAGTTCAACCTCCAACGAACCGATGTTTTCGGCCATCTGCTTGGGCGTGCTGGCGGCAATCAAAGGGATGATTGTCGGTGTGCCTTGCCGCATCCAGGCAAAGATAACCTGACTGAGCGTGGCCCCCAGGTCCTCCGCCACCATTTTAAGCACTGCCAGTCGCGCGTCGGCATCCGGGCTTTGATACTGCTCCGGAATCGGGCGATCAGGCCGGGTGTAACAACCACCCAGTAGCGGCGAATAGGCCAGCATGGTGATGTCGTTGTTTTGGGTGCAGTAATCCAGCAAGTCATCATTGGCGCTGACCTGCGCCCCAAAATCGGCGCCGGGTTTGGGACGCAAATAGCTGAAACGCTGCTGCACGCAACAATATTCGGCCCAGCCACGCGCCCGGCTGAGATGTTTGGCTCGCTCAAGTCGCCAGGCTAACATATTGCTGGCGCCAATGTAACGTACTTTGCCCGCCTTGACCAGTCTGTCAAAGGCTTCGAGCGTTTCCTCCAGCGGGTCAGGGCGATGGTCTTTATGGGCGTAATACAGGTCGATGTAATCTATGCCCAGCCGCTTCAAGCTGCCCTCAATTTCTTGGGCAATGGTTTGGGCCGACAGACTGGGTCCCAAAGCCGGTGTGTTAAAGCCAACGGCTCATCTGTAAAAAGTGTGCATTTATGGTAGACTGAGGGTATGGAATTTCCAATCACTGAACTTCTTGATTATGATAGTAGTG